>JAFGRQ010000059.1 GCA_016935155.1 Candidatus Woesearchaeota archaeon | reverse complement strand
CTCCTTGATTAACAACTCGTCCTTCTTATCCATTAAACGGAATAAACATTCCAGTATTATATAAATATTGTTGTATTATTCCATAGTGATGAATATAAATATTATAATTCTTATAAGAACGGAATGAATATGCTGTAATATGGAAGATAAATGCTAAATTTAAGAATAACTAGATTAAGAACGTGTTTTTCTCTACTCTGTCTACAATTTCCCCAACCAAGTTGGAAGCCATTTCCTTTCTGATTAAAGCAATGTCTTTGGTTTGTCCAAGAAGCCAAGAAAGTTTAGCGTAAGCGACATGAGGCAGGACTTTTGCTTCAACAACGCTGGCATCAATTAAATCCCTTCCTGTTGAATAAACGTTCATGTAAGTTATCCCATATGGTCTTTGAGAAACAACGGCAACGGGCATCTTCTTTGCAATTTTCTTTACTCTTTCCAAAAGGTGAGCATGATCTTTTGTGCTTTCATCAACAACATTAACCGGCATTTGTCCGAAAGCATATCCTTCAATAACTAATCCGTCGCAGTTGTTTTCATAATAATCAAGTTCTTCTTTTCTAAATCCAGGATAAATCTTAATTAAGCCGACTTTGTTCGAGAATTTGCTTTTCAATTCAAACTTTCCGCCGGCTTTTGGATAATTATTTCTCAAATATTCTATTTTTCCATTTGAATCGACTCTTGCAAGAGGTTTTCTGTTTATTGGTCTGAATGTATCTCTTCTTGATGTATGCATTTTTTTAACAAAATTTCCTTCTATGATTAAGCAGTTATTGTCATCTTCATTGTCGTGCATGCAGACTCCAACTCCAGCAAAATCTGTTTTTGCAATGAATTGTGCGGCACAAAGCAAATTAATTCCTGCGTCAGAACTTGGCCTGTCAGAACTTCTTTGCGAGCCGACAAGCAAAACAGGAATTGATAAATTTCTTAATGCAAATGAGAGTGCCGAAGCAGCATATTCTAATGTGTCTGTTCCTATTCCAATAATTATTCCTTTTGGATTGTGTTTTAATTCTTCAGCAACCTTTTCAGCTAAAATGCTCCAATGAGTTGGTTCCATGTCTTCAGAAAACATCTGGAAAACTGTTCTTGTTTCGATATTTGCGATGTCTTTGAGTTCAGGAACCATTTTCAGCAAATCTTCTGCAGTAAATCTTGAAACAACTGCTCCCGTTCTGTAATCAACCTGCGAAGCAATAGTTCCACCAGTATGCAAAATAGCAATTGTTGGTAATTTCTTGTTTTCTTTTATGGTTTCTTTGGTTTCTTTCTTTGTTTCTTTGAAAGCTTCAAGAATATCTATTGTTTTTATTTTCTTCTTATCTATTCCAACATTATAACCAGAAGTTAATTTGAGAAACAATGTTTTAGCGTTCTCATTCGGCATAACAATGCCTGTCTGAATACCATCAACTGTTTCAACTTCGACTTTATCTCCTGGTTTATGCATGTTCATCTGTCTTGTTTGATGTTTTATAAAACTAACTGAAAAAAGGATAGAGCTTAAGAGCGTCTTTTAATGTTGTTTGATAGTTCATGAATCTTTTTACAGTTTCAGAATCCAATTTCCCTGTATTTGCTACAAATTTATCATATTGTTTGTTTGATAATTCATAAAGTTTTTTCGTTGCAAATAAAATGAGTTTTCTGTTCTTTCCAATTGTTTCATTCCACTTTTTATCATATTTTTTAAGTTGCGAAGCAGACGTATCTTTTCTATCCAGCGCTTCAATTGCTGTTTTTGCAGCAAACATAGAAGAATAAAGACCCGGTCTTATTCCTTCTCCTGTTGTTGGATGAATGCAGCTTGCTGAATCTCCAATTGCTAAAAAATTATCAGTTGATTTTTGTTTAACTAATTCATAAAAAGCATCACCGCCGTGTGTTTCTAAGATTTTTCCAGATTTTAATCTGTTGTCTGTCTTAATCCAGTGATTAAGATGTTCTATCTGAGAACCTTTTCCTCTTTCCGCCTTGAAAAATTCACTAACCCAGCAAATCCCAACTCTCGCTTTATTTTTCCCGGTGGAAAATATCCACGAATAGCCTCCCGGTGCAAGATTTCTGTCAAATTTAAAAATCATCGCGTCCTGCTGTTCTAGTTTAAGGTTGTTCATCTCATATTCTATGCCAACAAGGTGTTCATTCGATGTAAATTTGACAAGACCGAGTTCTTTTGCAAGAACTGCAGAAGGTCCTGTCGCATCAACAATTATTCTTCCATATGTAGAGTAGATTTTTCCGTTTTTTGTATATTCAACACCAGTTATTTTATTGTTTTCAATAATTGGTTTTGTAACATCTGCTTTGATTATGATTTTCGCGCCGTTTTTGATGGCTTCATTAACTAAAAATTTCTTGAATTTAGCAAAATCAAGAACATATCCGTCATATGGGTGTGTTGATGTTTCATTAGGTCCTTGAATCACTGCAGAATTTAGTTTCGAAACATAAACGGACTTAGGAATTTTAAATTCGTCAAGAAATTCTTTAGTTGTTCCTGCTGTTGATTTTGCAGGGTATCCTATTTTATCCGTTCTGTCTAAAACCAAAACAGAATATTTAGAATTTTCAGTTACATAACGTGCAAATTCAGCTCCAGCTGGACCTGCACCACAAACTATGATGTCGTACACTTCTTTTTTCATTTTGAATATTATTTATCCGAAATAACTCACATGCTGTTTAATTTCATGTGCTTTAGCTGAACGCAATTGTGCTTCAAGCTGGTCGTAAGTTACTTTTGCTTCTGCATCAACTGAAGGTCTTACTTTGGTTAAAGCTTCATCGAAATTTGCTTGTGTAATCTCTTTGGCTTTTATGTCTTTACGCAAAGCAAGTATTCCTGCTTCCCTCGAGATTGTTTCAATGTCTGCTCCAACATAACCCTCTGTTTCTTTAGCTAATTTTTTCAAATCAACCCCTTTCAAAGGCATTCCTGTTGTGTGAAGCTTGAAAATCTTTTCTCTCATTGCTTCATCCGGTATTTGAACTAGCAATAATCTGTCAAATCTTCCAGGTCTTAACAAAGCAGGATCAACCATGTCTGGTCTGTTTGTTGCTGCAATTACAACGACATCTTTCATTTCAACCAAACCGTCAATTTCAGTAAGCAGTTGATTTACAACTCTTTCAGTTACTCCTGAATCAGCCGACATTCCTCTTTTTGGAACGATTGAATCTATTTCATCGAAAAATATTATTGCAGGACTTAATTGTCTGGCTTTCTGGAATATCTTACGCACAGCTTTTTCAGATTCTCCAACCCATTTAGATAGCAATTCGGGTCCTTTTATTGAAATAAAGTTAGCATCACTTTCATTTGCGATTGCTTTTGCAAGCATAGTTTTTCCAGCTCCTGGCGGTCCATAAAGTAAAATTCCCTTCGGAGGTGTAATCCCCATTCTTGTAAATGCTTCAGGAGTTTTCAGAGGCCATTCAACAGCTTCTTTGAGCTCTTGCTTGACATTATCCAATCCACCGATGTCTTCCCAGCTTACATCTGGAACTTCAACTAAAATTTCTCTCATTGCAGAAGGTCTTACAACTTTCAATGCATCCTGGAAATCTTGTTTTGAAATTACTAATTGCTGAAGAATGTCTTTTGGCAGTGAATGGTCGCTCTTCAAATCAATATCTGGAAGAACTCTTCTGATAACAATCATTGCAGCTTCTTTGCACAATGAAGCCAAATCTGCCCCTACAAAACCGTAAGTTACGTCGACTAATTCTTCAAGTTTAACATCTTCTTTCAAAGGCATATTTCTTGTATGAATTTTCAAAATATTCAGTCTCCCAACTTTTCCCGGAACTCCGATTTCAATTTCTCTGTCGAATCGGCCAGGACGTCTAAGTGCAGGGTCTAGTGCATTTGGAATATTTGATGCGGCAATAACAATTACTTTTCCTCTCGATTTCAAACCGTCCATTATTCCAAGCAATTGTGCAACTACTCTTTTTTCAACTTCTCCCGTTACTTCTTCTCTTTTTACAGCAATTGCGTCAATTTCATCAATAAAAATAATTGAAGGAGCATTTGCTTCTGCTTCTTCAAACTTCTTTCTTAAGTTTTCTTCAGATTGTCCGTAATATTTGGACATTATTTCAGGACCGTTGATTAAAACAAAATTTGCATTTGTTTCTGATGCAACAGCTTTAGCAAGTAAAGTTTTACCTGTTCCTGGAGGACCATGAAGAAGAACTCCCTTTGGAGGTTCAATTCCGAGTCTTTCGAAGATTTCAGGGTGTTTTAACGGAAGTTCTACCATCTCTCTGATTTTCTTGATTTCTTCATCTAAACCACCAATATCTTCGTATGTGACATCAGGGAGCTCTTTCTCCTTCTCGAGTTCGACTGCTTCTGGATTGAGAACAACTTCTGTGTTCTCAGTAATTATTACTGCTCCTTTTGGAGATGTGTCTACGACAACAAATTTCAAATCTCCGAATCCAAATCCTACATTGAATGCATCTTCAAATACAGAACTAAAAATTTCATCAAAAAGAGGATTCATGCCCATTGTTTTTCTTCTCGTTCTTGTTCCGCCGAAAGACATTATGTCTCCTTTCATTGCGGCTCTTCCTAAAAGTCCCTGTTTGAACATATCTGGGGGTGCTCTGATCATCACTCCTTGCTTTGCAGGAGCGAGAATGACTTTTGCTGCTTCTTTTATTTCTGTTTTTCTTGCCGTGATTAATTCTCCCAAGCTGGATTTTGCATTTCTTCTGATTAGACCATCCATTCTTATTATGTCCAATCCGATATCTCCGGGCAAAGCCCTGTCAACAATTCCGACAGTTTTCCTTGTCCCTTCTATTTCAACAATATCTCCTTCTCTAAGTCCAAGTTCTTTCATTAATTTATGATCGATTCTTACGATTCCTTTGTTAACATCATCAGGCATTGCTTCTGCTACTTTCAATCTTGTTTCTTTGTCATCTTTGTCAGCAATTTTCATTCTTCATCCCTCACAACTTTCTTTTGGTGGAAAGCCATTCTCACTGCTTCTCCGTTTTCCATTGATAATGATACAAATGAATTTTCTTCAACATGAGCAAACTTGATTATTTCTCTCGGAATGCTTATGCAGAATGAATTCCCAATCATCCTTAATTTCATGTTAAATTCCCTTTCTTTTATAGCCTTGTATTGACTGTATTTCTCAAGGTCAGAGGGATGGTAGTATTGAGTTTTACATTTGGGGCACCTAAATGCCCTTAATTTGAAGCCTTCTTTGACTGCAGAGCCTCTTTCCATTGGAACTTTGCACTTCTTGCAAAGCACATCTGTGTTATCCAGTAAATCCATCATGTATATACATGAAGGATATATGTTATATTTAAAGTTTTCGGATTTAAGGGCATTGGACGTAAACTCCCCTTCTAACCACAGATGTCCACTAATAACAAGAATAACTTCTCTTTCGACTTTTTATCTTTTCCTTAATTAATTCAAAATTTTTTAATTGTTCGAGGTGTTCTCTTAGTGAAACAGGATTCGTGCCAATTTTGATTTGAAGTTCAGAAATACTGATATCTGGAAATTCCTTTATTGTCTCATAAATGATTTTTTGTATTATCAGAGTCTTCCTTTTTTCCATGTTACAATATCGTAGAAAGGTTTTTATATGAGTATGTTACAATATTGTAATATGAGGTTAAATTACTATGCACACTAAATTAATCACGAAAAATCCTGTGTTATCTTCAAAAATAAAAAAACTTAATCTTGGTTGCGGAAGAGACATAAGAAGAGGATATGTCAATTCAGATATCCTAAACATTGATGGAGTTGATGTTGTCCACGATATAAATAAGTTTCCTTATCCTTTTAAAGACAATACTTTTGATGAAATAAGGTGCTGGGCAGTCCTCTGTTATGCTAAAAATATTGTGAAAGTCATGGATGAACTGCATAGGATTTCAAAAAATAGAGCTATATTGAATATACATGAACCACACTACAATAACATTGGAAGGTACAATGAACCATATATGAGGAGAGTATTCGGTCGTTGTTCTTTTGATTGGTTAGATCAAAACTGCATAAATGAATTTAGTAACACCAGAACAAATAAGAAATTCATAATATTGAATGTAAAAGAAATTCCAACAAGGTTTGGAAGATTGTTTCCCAAATTCATTAGAAAATATCTAACTTTAATATTAAATGAAGTTTGTGTTGCCACAGAATTCAAAATAAAAGTATTAAAATGATGTCTAAACAGACATAAATGATATTATTTAACACTTACTCTTGGCATTTGCAAGGGTGTTGGAAGGTTCAAGTCCTGGCTCATTAGAAGCCCCTTGATTGAGCATCTGTTTAGAATTGTGTTCAAAATAGGAGTCAGTATTTCCTTGTCAACTTTCTTGTTCTTTTTCCATTCCTTTATTGTTTTTTCAACAGTTTCTGCCGAAGATAAAAACAGCAAGTCTCCTTCAATGTTTATGCTTCCAAACTTCGGTTCATATTTTGTTGAGAACTCGTAAGTGAATTTCAAAGCTTTCTGCTTTGCAGCTCCGACAGGAATAGACGCTTCTTCCACATTCTTCAAAGAAACGTTGTTTGATACATTGACCTTGCCGGATTTTACTTCTGATCTTTCGGCATTTATTTTTCTGAAACTAAACCCAATAATAGTCATTTAAACCACCTATCTCTAGACCTTCTGGTTTAATTTATAAATTTTGCCATATAGTTTAAATAGGTCGTCAGAAATTAGATGTTTATGCTTGTAGACGTTCACTGCCATTTAACGCACGAATCATTCAAAGACAAAATAGACGAAGTTCTTAAAAGAGCAAAGGAGGCAGGGGTTGCAGCAATAATTACATCCGGAGTTAATGTTCCTACAAACAGAGAAGTTCTTGCATTAAGCAAAAAATATCCGATGGTTAAGTGCACTTTAGGATTATATCCAATTGACTTGCTTGGCGATTCGGATGAAACAGGATTGGCAAGACAGATAGAACCATTTGATTTAGAAAAAGAAATGAAATTCATTGAAGAACACAAAAATGAAATCCTCGGAGTTGGAGAATGCGGCATGGATTTTCACTGGGACAAAGAAAAACACGAAATTCAAAAAACTAATTTTGAAAAAATTCTAAAGTTCGTCAAAAAAATAAACAAGCCAATAGTAATCCATTCAAGAGAAGCAGAAGCAGAATGCATAGATTTGATTGAGAAATCGGGTGTCAAGAAAGTTTTACTGCACATGTTTGAAGGGAATAAAAAACTAATAAAGAAAGCAGAAGATTTGGGTTATTATTTTTCAATTCCAGCAATTCTAAAAAAGAACCAGCACTTCAGGATGCTTGTTGAAATGGTGAATATAAATCAATTATTGACAGAAACAGATGCTCCGTGGAGAGGTCCTTTGCCAGGATTAACAAATGAACCCGCAAACGTTGCAGAAACAGTAAAATACATTGCAGAAATAAAGAAAATGGATGAAAAAGAAGTCGAGAACATGATATATCAGAATTATCAGAAGTTCTTCTTGTAAACTTAAACGGAATAGTCGAAGTTCGGTGCTCACAAAATTGGCGTTATATTTTTAAAGGGCATTGCAAATCAGTATATTTTATGAAGATTACAGCGGCGCAATTAGAAGAAGGGTACAAAATAAAACGGGAATTCACAAGAGTTCTGAATGAAGTTTTTACAAACACCCATCAGTGGTATTCCGGCGAAAAAAAGAAAATAAAAGACACATATGGAAAGAAGGGAGACCACAGAGGAGATTCAGAGCAAAGAAAATTAAGAGCAGAATTTGTTGGAAAAATGGAAAAACTCAACAAATACCTGAAGGAACTTCAGAGACTTACTCCTGAAAAAGCATATTCAAGAAAAGAAGAATTCGAGGGGCTCATTGCGAGAAGATTTGAAGGTGATATCAGATTCAAGCACAGATATGCTGATTTGGCAGGAATTGTAAGCGTCATTCTTTTCTTTTTCGTTCTTTCATTGGCTGTTTTCAAGGGGCATTCCCAGGAAAGTGCCGGGACGATATTTGCCTTGATGGTGGTTGGATTTTTCTTGATTGCTATTTTCCTGTGGTGGACAAGGAACAAAAGAATGCTTGCACCGGCTTATACATAAGCTTTTTATACTTCCTTTATTATTAAAATGACATGAAAATTGTGATAGATACAAAGGAGGACATTCATATTCTGAGGCACGTTATACAGCTTCTGCATGCAGTTTCAACAGCAACAGGGGCAAGGCAGAAATACGGTTCTTCTGACAGCAGCCCGATGTTTGGAGATTCTTCTTATGGCTCATCTTCTAGTTTGTCTTCAAATACAGCTCCTCCCGTTTCGGATGCCAGTTCATTGTTCGGAATGTTTGATTCACCAAGTTCAGATTCAAGCTCGATTTTCCCCGCAGCGGAAGAGAAGAAAGAGGACAAAGGCGACTTTTTGGATTCCCTTCAAGTTTATTGAAATGGACAGATACGTTTTTCTTGAGCACACCGCTGATGCAAAATTTCAGGCTTTTGGAAAAACAATGGAAGAAGCATTTTCCAACGCGGCAATAGCGCTGACGGACGTGGTTATTAATCAAGAACAAGTAACACCAACAAGTAAAAAATCAATAACAATAAAATCGGAAACCCTGCAGTCCTTGCTTTATGATTTTCTGGAAAAAGTTTTGATTTTAATGGACCAAGAGCATTTTGTTGTTGCAAAAGTTGATTCAATAACAATAACGAGGAGCAATGGACATTATTTGAGTGCTGTTTTGTCTGGAGATTTGGGATTAGAAAAGTACGAATACAAAACGCAGGTAAAAGCAATAACATACAATGAAATGAAGATAGAAGACAAGCCAGGGGAATGCATGGTTCAGGTTGTAGTCGATATATAGGTAGGTTTTTAAATTAGGTTGGCTAATTCTTTTTTATGGTTGAATTGAAAAAAATAAATGAGTTGACCTGGCAGGTTAAGGGAGTTAAAGTTCCTACCTTTATTTTTGCCAGCGAAAAGCTTCTTGAGATAATGAAGAAAGACAAAACTTTGATTCAGGCAGAAAATCTTTCAAGCCTTCCTGGATTATACAAAGCATTCGTAATGCCGGATGGACATCAAGGTTATGGTTTTCCAATTGGAGGAGTTGCCGCATTAGATTTTGAAAAAGGAGGAATTTCTCCGGGTGGAATTGGCTATGATATAAACTGCGGAGTTAGATTATTGACCACTCCCTTGATGATTGACGATGTTAAAAATAAAATAAACGAATTGATTGAAGAAATTTTCAAAACAGTTCCTGCCGGACTTGGAGAAGGAAACCTAAAGGTTTCCATAGATGAATTAAATCAAGTACTTGAGATGGGGGCCAGATGGGCAGTTGAAAAAGGATATGGAACAAAAGAAGATTTGGAAAACTGCGAGGAATCCGGGGATTACAAAGGTGCAGATGCCAATAAAGTTTCAGACGGAGCAAAAAAGAGAGGAAAAAATCAGCTAGGAAGTTTGGGTTCCGGAAATCATTTCCTGGAAGTTCAGGTTGTCGACCAGATTTTTAACGAAGAAACAGCAAAAGTATTCGGGCTTAAAAAAGGGCAGATTGTTTTCATGATTCATTGCGGTTCTAGAGGGTTGGGACATCAGGTTTGTTCCGATTACTTAAGATTGATGGAGAAAGAATTTGAAAAGGAATTATCAAAACTTCCGGATAGAGAACTGATTTACGCTCCGGCAGGAACAAAACTCTGTGATGATTATTTAGCAGCAATGAAGGCAGCCGCTAATTTCGCATGGTGCAACAGACACATAATTGCTGATTTAGTAAGAGATTGTTTTGTAAAAATATTCGGAATAGATAAAAAATCAATGCACACATTATACGATGTTGCTCACAATATTGCTAAAATTGAAGAACATGAATTCGAAGGAGAAAAACATACAGTGTTCATGCACAGAAAAGGTGCAACAAGAGCATTTGGACCAGGAATGCAAGAAGTTCCATTGAAATTCAGAAAAATTGGGCAGCCAATAATAATTCCCGGAAGCATGGGAACTGCTTCTTACGTTTTAGTTGGAACAGAAAAGTCAATGAAGATGAGTTTAGGTTCAACAGCACACGGAGCTGGAAGAACTATGTCAAGACACCAAGCAATCGCTGATTTTGGAAGCAAAGATTTGGTTTCTGATTTAGGAAAGCAAGGAATAGTTGTTCGTGGTCATTCAAAATCGGGATTGTCAGAAGAAGCTCCTGGAGCTTACAAAGACATTGATGAGGTTGTTAAAGTTTCAGATGAATTGGGCATTGCAAAGGCAGTTGTTAGATTGAAGCCATTGGGCGTTGTTAAAGGTTGAAAAATTTATTTTCAATTAGTTAGATTCCAAATGCTTGTGTCATTTCTTCTATTTTCTTGAATTCTTCCATGAATTTGTAGCCTTTCTCTCCCATTTGATAGAATGTCTTGCCTTTATCTTCAACTTTTTCAATAAATCCAGCGTCAATTAACTCCTGCAAATACTTTTTCAATCGGTCATGAGAAAGATTTCCACCATACAATATGTGTGTCGGCTTTACTTTTCCACCCTTATGACTAATGAGATTAAGAATGTCATAAATTATTTCGTGTTTACTTCTTCTTTCTGCCATAAAATATTCTCAACATCGGAGCAAGGAGCATAACGAGTCCTAACAAAAGTATGATTTGTCTAACAATTAAGAAAACAGGCATTACCTGCTGGAGCCACACCAGAGCATGGAAAAGGAAAAGACAAAAAAACGCAAGATATGTCAGCAGAGTGCTTTTGTTTTGATTGGCCCTGTATTTATCAAAAGAGTATAAAACAACAAAAGATAGAATCATTCCGCAAAGCGTGTTAAACAGAACACTTTCTTTGAACGAATATGCACCAATCACGAGCGCCCAAAAATAAAAGAGTCCAACATTTTTAGAACTGCCTGCACCCGAATAAAGTATTGCTAGTGAAACGTAGGCAAGCATCATTCCAATCAGCAAGAAATAATATCCTCCAAAAAGAGGAGCAATAAATGGTTCATATCTTTTCTCCAGGAAATATCCAATGTTTCCTGACTGAATAATTATGTTCAAAACTGCGTTTGCAAGAAAACTTGCACCCATGAAAAAGAATCCGATGAAGAAATATTTGTATTTTTTATCTCGAGTTAATCTGTATGCTTTGAAACCAAGATAGCTTATCATGAAAGCAACAACAACTCCAAGAAGCTGTGTGCTTGTATTGAACATTCTATACCATGGCTGTTCTCCCACCATTAACCAGCTTAAGTCCATACATTATCGTTCTGAATAGGGATATATAAAAGTTATGCATAGTTAGCACCAGAGGCGAAGTATTTTTTGTAAACAATAAGCAGAGTTCAGGGGGACGTCCCTTACGGGGCCTGAACGATTTCTAATAGAATTCCAATTAATGCTGAGCGGTGCTAACCAAAACATCAACCCCTTTCGGGGGTCCATTCTAGTTAAGAATGGACTTGGCCAAGAAGGAGCTCGTCGTCATAGAAATTCTTATCAACGAACTTAATATACGGAGGAATATTCTTCTGATATTTCTTCATTAATTGATATATTTTCTTCATCATAACCACCTGTCGCTGAACTGCACGTCAAATGTGTCCTTCGGTGACTTCACGCACAATCTTTTCAATTGCTCGAAGCAGATTGCTTCAATTTGTCTTGTTGTTTCCTTGTAAATCATTTTATCACCTAGGAAAGAGTACGTAAAATTCGTTTAAATACCTCACACGCAGTTGTCCTGTGGTGTTGAAGTTATTTGAATGTTAAAAAACAACGCAGCAGAGCTTCTTATGCTCCTTTCGAGAACTCTTCACGAGACATTCGGGATTATGTCTTAACAAGCAATCCGTGTCTAAATCAGCGAACTGCTATGTTGAACAATTAAGCAAAACTCATTATTCCTTTACCATACAAGAACAAGGCAAAAATAACCGTAAAAACAATCCAAGAAAATCCAAGAGTAATTCCCCAGGCATACAAACCAATCACAACATCCGTGATGCTTGCCATATCTCCTGTAAACGAAAAGAGCAACCCTTTAATCAACAGATAAACTGCAACGTAAAGCAAAACTGTTTCAGAAAAACGAGTTCCAATGACAAGAAACGTTGCCGCAATAATGTCAAATACACCAAGAAGCTTGACTATCATTTCAGAACTCCGTGATTTTTTTGTTAACTGGCTGCCGGGAAGCCAATTTTATTATGGAAGTATTTCCTTCGGCTCCGCCGCCGACCTTTTCCATCGTGATGAATCTTCCCTCTGACAGTTTCGCGAGTTTCCTTGTGAATGTTTTTTGCGAACCTTTCCCTCCGCTGTTCATGTAATACTTGTACAAATCTCCTGTTTTTGAATCTGGATATTTTTTTACTACCTCAAACACAAATCTTTCGTCATCATCAAGTCCTTCCATTTTATTTATTGTAAATTCATCGAGTTTTTTCACAGCAGTTGTTATTTGGTCGATTGAAATATGCTTCAAGCTTCTTTCCTCTGCCAAGTTGCCTGCTTCTTTGAGAAGATAGAGTCCTTTTCTCAAATCTCCCATGTCATAAGTTTTCTTGACAATTGCGTCAAAAGCATCTTTTTCGACAACATTTTCTCTGAATGCATGGCCTATTCTTTGGGAAATAATCTCTTTTGTTTCCGGAAGGTTGTATTGTTTAAATTCAAGAATTTCAGCAGTTAATCTTGATTTTATTCTTTCGTCCATGTTCAGGAGCCATTCTTTGTAATTTGTAATAAGAAAAACGGCCTTCTTGTATATTTGCTCCAAAATCCAGTAGAGAAAATCGTGCTCTTCTGCTTTGTCTATCTCATCAAAAACAAAAACAACTGATTTTTTATTCAGAATTTCTTTTATTATCTTCATCATTTCATCAGATTTCTTATTTTGGGTGAATTTGTATCCCAGACTGTCGCAGATGGCAGTCATAATTTTGTGAGTTGTGTTTTTCTCCCAGCAATTAATATAAATTGGCTCAATTTCTTCGTGCTCGTCTTCAATCTCTTTCAGAACGTGCCTGCACGCAACAGTTTTTCCGACTCCCGGAGGGCCATGTATGAAAAGGTTCCTTCCGCTTCTGTCCTGGAACAAGGGAGTTATGCAGCTCGCCATGTGCCTTTGGTGGACTTCCCTAAATGGAACTAATTTAGGGATGTAGTCGTAATCCAGTGCGATGACATTTTTGAATATTGTTTCGTCGCTCCTTAAAATATCGCTGAAGACTCCCATTTTTACAGTTCTTCTGTCTCCGTCTCTTCCCCTTCTGTCTTTTCTTCTTTCTCCTCTTCGAATTCTGCTTCCTCTTCCCCTTTTTTGAAGCCTTCTTCCCAGCCTTCTATTTCATCGTTTTCGAGTTCGTCGTCAACTTCTTCTTTGTTCTCTTTGTCTTCTGCTGTAAATTCCTCGTCCTCAAACTCATCCATCATCATTTCTTACCACCTCGGGTTATTTTTATTTTCCCTCCCATGTACGGGACAAGAACTTTAGGTATGGTTATGCTTCCGTCTTTATTTTGGTTGTTTTCAATTATTGCAACCATCATTCTTGAAGTAGCCATTGCAGTATTATTCAACGTATGCAAAACTCTTTTATTTCCGTCTTTATCTATGCATTTTATTCCAAGTTTTCTTGCTTGATAATCTGTGCAGTTGCTCAAAGACATAACTTCTCCGTATTCTTTTGTTGTAGGTCTGTAAATTTCCAAGTCTACGCTTCTGAATTTCCAGTCAGCTAAATCTCCCGTGCACATTTCAAGAATTCTGTAAGGCAAATCAAGTTCTTTAAGAATTTCTTCAGAATTTTTCAGCAGTTCATCATAAAGTTTTTCGGAATCTTCCGGTTTGCAGAATATAAATTGCTCAACTTTGTTAAATTGATGAGTTCTCCACAGTCCTTTTTCATTTATTCCGTGAGCCCCAATTTCTTTTCTGAAGCACATAGAATATGAAAAGTATTTTTTCGGAAGTTCTGCTTCAGGAATTAAATCTCCCGCATGCATAGCCAAAATGGATTGTTCAGATGTCCCAATTAAATTCAAATCTTCGTCTTTAATTGAATAAACTGACTGTTCTATTGCAGCTTTATCCATTGAAGCATAAATTGATTTTTCGTTCAGCATCAAAGGGGTTTCAACATAAGTGTAACCTTTCTTTGCCATGAAATCAACTGCGAATCTGATTAATGCTTGATTTAGTAATGCTAAATCTCCTTTCAAATAATAAAATCCAGTTCCAGAAACCTTGGCTGAAGAATCAAAATCAGCCAGCCCCAGATTTTCCAGAAGCTCGACATGATTTTTTACCTTAAAGTCAAATTTTTTTACTTTCCCGCCTTTCTTTATTTCAACATTTTGTGCTGCGTCCTTTCCTTTTGGAGTTTTATTCGAAATTATGTTCGGAATTTGCTTCATTAAATTAAGAAGGTCGTTTTCAGTTTTCAAAAGTTGTTTTTCAAGTTCTTCTATTTTTGCAGGAACTTTTTTTGCATCATCCAAAATCTTTTTAACATCTTTTCCAGATTTCTTTGCTTCATTTATCTGTTCAGATAATTTATTTCTCGATGCTCTTAATTCATCAACTTCTGCCTTTATTTTTCTCCATTCTTCGTCTTTCTTCTTGGCTTTGTCTATGATAGAAACATCTCTGTCTTTCTTTTTCATATTTTCTTTAAGAACTTCCGGCTTTTCTCTAAGCAAGTTTATGTCTATCATATTCTAACCTCTACGTTGCCATTTGAAGATAATGCGTATTTAAGAGTTTTTCCAAATTTGTGCTCTGCATTAATTCTAATTTCTCCTCCCTTTCCAACGTTTGCTGTCATGAGGAGTTTGTCGTCAACATAAATGAAGACGCCTTTTCCATAAAATATATCTGCAACTTTCAGAACAATGTTTTTATGAGTCATTTCTGCTTTGAATTGAACAGGTTCGCCT
This sequence comes from Candidatus Woesearchaeota archaeon, assembly GCA_016935155.1. GTDB lineage: Archaea > Nanobdellota > Nanobdellia > Woesearchaeales > UBA10107 > UBA10107. The sequence goes on along the minus strand of JAFGRQ010000059.1, from coordinate 3,959 downwards.
GCAACTTTTGGTTTTCTTTGTCCCTTCAATTCCTGAACATCAATTCCAATTCCTAAAACTTTTTCAAGCATTTGTATGTTCTTCCCTTCTTTTCCGATAATTCCCGCAATATCTCTTTCTGGAACGTAAATCGTGCATTTGTTGTCAGAAGTCACTTCAACTTCAACTTCGTCAGCGTATCTTCTTAATTCATGTTCTATAGCAAGCTTAGCTAGTTCTTGAACAGCACTTCCTTTTTTCTTTAATTCATTTACAGGAACAACTACCGTGTCGTTTCCATATGAGTATAGTTCGTATTCTTGCTTGTCTGTTTCGAAATCATTTATCACAACACACGGTCTTGACAAATCTTCTTCTGTCATTCCTGCCGGAACTTTAACTTCCATTTTAACAGAGAATGTTTTTTCAACTTGCCCGTTTTTGATGAAAATAACAGTATCAACTACGTGAGGGATGACTCCCATCTCTATTTTTCCTATGAATCTCTGGATTGCATCAATTGGTTTTGTTGCATGAATAACTCCAACCATCCCAACTCCTGCTAATCGCAAATCTGCAAACAAATCAAAGTCAGGTTTATTTCTCATTTCATCAAAAATAGTATAATCTGGTCTTGATAGCAGCAGAATGTCATGAATTTCTTCAGGACTTCCTAAACCAATTGCATATTGAGTTACCGTATCAGGAACAACCAAATCTCTTGGAGCTTCAACCGTTTTGATTATCTTGTTTTGTTTTGAATAGAAATCAGTCAATGCCTGAGTAAATGTTGATTTACCCATTCCCGGAGCTCCCGCAATTAAAACTCCTTCTGCTTTTCCGTTCAATCTTGTTTTTAATTTTGAACTTAGATTGTAATCTTCCAGTGAAAGTTTTTTAACTGGTCTTACTAATGTTATTTCCCATCCGTCTGCGAACGGAGGTTCTACAATTACTGTTCTGTATCTTCCTAGCTGAATTATTGTTGAACTTTTTCTTTCAACTTCAATTGATGAGTCTTCTCTCTTGTAAGCTTCTTCCATAATTTCTTTTGCGATAGCTCGAACTGCTCTTCCAGGCATTATTTCATCAACTTCAACCAATTGCCATTCTCCTGGTTTTCCTTTTTTTGCAACTGGCTTTGTGTTTTCTTTCAAATGCAACGACATTGTTGTTGCATCAAAGTATTTTTCAAACATCATTTCCTTGATTTCTTTTTCAAACTCAACAAGAATTGTCTTTATTCCTTTTGCTTCTGCTGACAAAGCATTAACCCTGTCTGCCGTTATGAAATGAGCATCTTCTGTGTATGCTAATTCCCTAATCATCGCATCAATTGCACCGGATTTAGCAAATCTTATTTCAGATTCGTTCTGCCTTCTTCCTGAATAAATAATTTGGAATTCAAATTTTTTTGAAAGTTCTCTTAATTTCTTTATTTCATTCAAACCAAGATAACCTTTTTCTTTTCCTGCATTTGCTTGACCTTCTAATTCAGCAATAACTGCTTCGTGAATGAATATTGTTTCCGGACTTATTTCTTTTGCTTCAATTTTCTTAGAAACAACACCCTCAATAAGAACAGAAGTATCAACAACTAAACGTTCCACTTTATCCTTAATTTTAGCCTCTTTTACCTTCAATTTAACACCTTCTTGCCTTGTTCAAAACCTATCGAGGATAGTTTATAAACGTTTGGTAGGCATTTTTAAGTTAGAACTGCCCTTTTCCTTTATTAGCCCAACCCAGCACTTCCTTTAATTATTTTTTAATTTAAATCAAGTGCGGTGTGGTCGCTGAGTTCGTGTTTGGGCAAAACTAATTCACCAGAACTTAAACATGTTCTTGAAATTCTGTTTTCTTAAGTATTTCTTCAGTTCTTCTTCCAATTCATCGTAATTCTCAAAGGAATGTTCTTCTTTTCTGAATTTAGATGAATGATGCAAACTTCTTCCATTTTTAGAATTAAATTTGTGTTTTTTATGAAGCAATTCATGATGCATAACTAAATCGATGAAATCTTCTCGTTTTTCCAAAACTCTGCTTAAAGTTATAGTGTCTTTTCTGTAATCATAAGAACCAAGTTTTCGCAAAGTAAAATCTCCCCAAACAATGTTCGGAATGTCAATCATTCCAGCAAAATATTTTTCATTAACTCGGTTGAAAGAATCAAGTAATCTTTCTTCAGGCTCTTCTTTCGGAACAGCGATGTGAATATTCTTAACAAAACCGTTGTACAAATCCATGTTCATTGTATTTTTCTTCAATTTGAATATTTTAACAAGTAATTCTTGCGCAAGTCCAATTCTAATCTCTTCAGAAATTGGTCTCCAAGATTTGCTTAACTTCAAAATAATTCTTCCAGGATAAACTCTTATGTTGGAACCATATTCATTGAATTGGTCGGTATATTTAACATAGGTGTCATAATTATTCTCTATTCCAAGCTGTTCAACAGCTTTTTTTAGGAAGGTCATGAGAATTAGAGAATTAACTAGGTTAAAATTGTTTCGTTTGCAGTATTCACAAAAAAATCCAAGCAGAACAAAGATTACAACCCCGCACTTGATTTTTTATTTTATTAAAAAGTGATTCAAACAGTAATTTTAATTAAAATAAAGGAAGAATGGGGGCGGTCGCCGAGTTCGTGTTATTTATAATATACCTGCAATACTAAATTACATTACTTCATATCTCAAAATAGCAGCAACTTTGCCTAATTCCTTCAATTGAACTCCTTCTCTTGTGTCAACAGAAATAATCTTAACAATGCTTCCAAAGTTCTTTGCTATCTCTTCCAATTCTTCTGCCTTAACATCTTCAAGAGATTCTGAAATCAAAACAATTTCAACAGCACCCATTTCCAGTTTTTTCTTCACAGAATCAAAACCATAATCAACCATTCTTTCTCTTTTTTGCAAAAATTCAAGGAATCTGTTCATTAATTTTTTCTCTTCTGAAATTTCTGCTTCACCCATTAGATCTCCTGCTTTGTCCAGCAGTTCCTGAAGTCCAAATTCTTCAGTGTAACTTAGCGGCTTGTATCCTAAGATTTTCTTTTGAACATCTCCTGTAATATTTTCCTGATTCAAGAAATCAACAATTGTTGTTTCAGGACCGCCAAAAATTATTCCTTTTAGCCCGGGCAAATTCAAAAATTCGTGATTGATTAAATCTGCAACTTTTCTGAAATGGTCTTTTTTCGAATCTTCCCTTATTCTTCCGAATCTTGCCGCGCTTTGACCTCCTGCTTTGAATTTTCCCGGGACTTCCGAGTGAGTTTTTGCAATTACTTTGACAGCTTTTCCCCGCAGCAGGGCCAGAATTGCATCTCTTCTGTCCAAAACAACAAGTCCAAACACATCATCGGATGCGACCATGTCATACAGAGGTTCTGTAACAAATCTTTTATCACACCTGTATAAATTTTGATTTAACGGCATTGGAGGATCAATGAATGCAGTAAACCATTCAACACCCCCTTCTCTTTCGGAAACATTTCCTGCAAACGCAGCAAGTCCATTTTTAGGAGTTTGTCCAATGCTTTTCAGCAGCAAAATCATTTTTTCTAATGCTTCTGTAACATTTTTCCTTGTTGATGTTGATTTAATATTTGAAGCAGTTCCAACTTCATCCTGTAGCTGCTGAATTTTTTTAATTAAATCATAACCCGGAGGTACATAAACAGTAATCAATTCTGTATGCCTGGCGCTAAGAGAATCTATCTTCTTAAGCAGCTTCTTTATCTTATGCCGCACTAATGGGTCATTAGGGTCTATAGCCATAATGCAATACCTTCTTGGAAGGTTTATTAATGTTTTCCAAGGTTCTTTATTAACGATACCTTTAAAAACAAGCAATTTCCTCAAAAAAGTCAAGGAAAACACGGCTGTTAGCTGCCCTTCCAGTACGGGACCGCCTTCGGTAACTACTAATGGCGGCGTAAAGCTGTGGGGTAGCTTGGTTATCCTTCGAGGTTT
>JAFGRQ010000058.1 GCA_016935155.1 Candidatus Woesearchaeota archaeon | reverse complement strand
TTGAAAGAGATCGATTTAAAAAAAATCAAGGACGTTATGAAGAATGACCCCTTCTGTAAACACAGCAAAGAATGGCAGAATGCCTTGCAATTGATGGTTAAAATTGGAAAGAGGGCTGAGCAGCAAGCATTTTCAGCTCATTCGCTAAATTATGTCATGGAGACCTATCTCCCCGATAAAATCAAGAATTCGAAAACATGGCTTCCCTGAATTTTGGAGTAATTCCGACAGAATTTCCACAGGACAACTGCGGACAAGACATTTAAACACATATTTCTTTAATTAAATTAAAAGAGAATACGCAAACCTGCTAAATTGTAATTTTCAATTTCATAGAAAATCACTTACGCGGGATTCGCTTAACATTCTCTTTTTGAAACTCAAAAATTAAAAACAAAATTAAGAATTTTTGAGGTGAATAAAATGAAAATAAATGTAATTGAACTTGTGCCAAAAGGATGGAATGTCGAGAATGTCTCAGACAATCTTATTAAAATAAATTACAAAACAATTGGCAGAGGAAATCAGCCGAAACAATTTGTGCTTCCTGCAATAATTGATGTTGATGAATCGTTCGTACAAGGGATTGGACTTTACCTTGGCGATGGAAAACTCAGCAAAGATAATCATCACCTTGAATTCACAAGCAAGGATATTGATCTTGCTTTATTTATGCATCGCTTTTTTATAGAAAGATTCGATATTACAGATATGTTCTATCGAGTAAGTTGCAGAAAATTAATAAACGACTCGCTCGATAGATGGGCACAGGAACTCCGTATATCGAAAGAAATAATCAAAACAAGAGAATCAAAGAGATTTGACTGCGAATGCTTTAGCTTCCAGATTGGAGGAAAAGTATTCTTTACATTATTCAAAAGCATAGTCGAAAGAATACTTGCCATTAATTTTTCTGCTGAACCGGTACTTCGAAGAGCGCTTCTCGCGGGATTATTCGCTGCAGAAGGAAGCATCAACATAAACAGATGTGAAAATTACATTGTATATGTTGGCTATCACTTCTCTTACACCAAAGAAGAAGCTTTGGCATCTCTAGTTCAAAAGTTGCTTTCTTTCGAAGGCATTACATCAAGATTGGCATTAAGAAAGGACAAAGGAGAAAGATATTTGCAAATAACTAGCTGGAAGAATTATAACAAATGTTTCAAAGCGGGTATTTTCGACATTTGTAAACGCAAAAGAGATATGTTCTTAGAGAAACTACAGAGGACGAGAGCTTACTATAAAGCACTTTAATTTCCAGAGAAACTGAAGAATCCGAAGACTTGGTTGCCATAATCTTTATATATAATCGCCTGGTTCTTAAAGTTTAAATGCGGTCGTAGCTCAGCTTGGATAGAGCACCAGCCTTCTACCTTTAAAGGAAGTAAGCTGGGGGTCGTGGGTTCAAATCCCATCGACCGCGTATAATTGTCACAAATGACGCAAACATTGCAGGTATGGCCAAGCAGTTAAGGCAAGAGGCTGCAACCCTCTGATCCCCGGTGCAAATCCGGGTACCTGCTTTTCTCGATTTTCTTTTCGAAGTCAGGGACACGGACTTGCACGACGAAGTCGGGCATTGTCCGGGTACCTGCTTTGCTTTTACGATAACATTTAAAAACATCAAGTTAGAAATACTCTTTAATGATAAAAAAAGATGAAAAATCAGGCTGGAAAGACTATCTTGAGGGGCTTGTGAAAATCAGTGTTCTTGGAAAAATAAAGGAAGAAATGGATTTCTTGGTGGACAAAATACACGATGCGATTGTGATAAGCCAGAAAAAACTCATAAGGGGGCTTTTCTCTTCCGCTATAATGGTTTTAGGTGTTGTTTTTCTCGTAATCTCGGGTTCGTTTTTTCTGACGGACGTAATGAAATATTCAAGGACAACAGTTTACTTGATTGCCGGAACTATCCTGGTCCTTATTTCAATAATTCTTGCACAATCTGCAAGATTGCTGAAATATGATTTTCACAAAGAAAAGAGGTAAAAATGAAAAGAAGAACCAAAAAACGAAAAACAAAAATAAAGATAGGGAAGCTTAAGCTCAAAATAAACAAGAGAAGGCTTAACGCAGACATTAAAAAAGCAAGAGCGGACATCATGAAAGCAAAAAGGAAGATAATGGAAACTGAAAGAAAAGTTGTTTCCTTTGCAAAAAGACATCCTGAAAAAGCGCTTGCTGCAGCAGCTGCTGCTGGAGCCTTGCTGGGTTCTATTGCTGGTTCGCTTAGAAGAAGGAAATAAACCTTCTTTTATTTTTTTATTATTTCCATTACAGAATCCGAATCCCTAAATCCGGTGTATTTTTGTTCTTTTATAACAATTGATGGAACTTCCGTGACATTGTAATTTGCTTTCAGAGCACTAACCGCGCCGCTGTCCAAATTGACATCAAAAGAATATATTTGCGTGTTCGGAATTGTTTTCCTCACATAATTTAGAACAAACCCCTGAGATTCACAGTCTGGACAATCTTCTAAGTTGGAATAAAAAAACAAAATTGGTGTTGCACTGGAATTACACTGCTTGGAAACTTTTTTTACAAACAACCAGTGTCTTGCTTCCAGAATAGAATAGTATTTTTTCATATCAAGAACTTGCTCGTTTGTTTTGCCCAGTGTTGTTTCCATATCGGTTAGCTTGTTTCCTAGCTCGAACAATTCACTTGAAATTGGATCAAAACTCATCATTAAGCACGGATTTTCAGAAAGAATTTCGTATTGTGCTTCTGCATTCATGGCGTCCATCTTTATGTCATTGTATATTTTCTTTACTTCATTCATTCTCATTTCATTGAAATAATTGTTTGTTACAATTATCATCAAGAAAATAAGTACAGTTAAAGATAGTGCTGCAATTAATTTTGCCTTATGCAATTCTCTCTTCATCTTAGTCCTTCTTCCAAGAAATTCCGCTCCATCTTATTTTCTTTCCTCTTGCCTTTTGCACAAGAGCAGAAGACCACCAAATCGCATGAAGAGGCGCATAAAGCACCATCATCCATATGAAGGGCATTGCAATCCTTTCTTTGTCCTTGGAGAGCATCCTACCCAACAAAACCATTGTCAGCATAACAACGAACGCTAAAATCACCAATATAGTCATTATGCTTGGCATGAAGTAATACGAATCTAACTTAAAGGATATTAATTTTGTGAAATCAAAATTTATAGACAATAAGTTTACGGCTCCGTCATATAGTGCACTAGCTGTTTTTTTCAGCACATACATAAAAATAAAGATGGGAAGCAAGAAGCAAGTAGTTGCCATCGGAAGATAGAACATTCCGAATGTTCCATATCTTGTGTTAGCGAACATTTTCCTATATTTCCACAGATTGGTCAGATAACCAAAATACCATCTTAATCTTTGCCTGAATAGAGGAATAAATTTTGAAGGGCCCGGCGTGTAGGAATATGAATTAAGGGAATGCTCGATAACGTAATTTTTGGACTGTATTCTCATCGCCAATTCCATGTCTTCTGTTGGATTTCCTTCTTCATAACCTCCATGTTTTACAAAAAATGATTTTCTGTAAGCACTGAATGGACCAGGAGTGACATGCAAGCAATCAAGAAGAGAAGTTGCCTTTCTCAAGAAAACCCCGAACATGTATTCGGCAAACTGAACAAATTGCAAAATGGATTTTGGCTTCCAAATTTTCATTGAAGGAGTTACTGCAGCAACTTCCTTGTTATTGAAATAACCAATCATGTTTTTTAATGCATTTTTGTCAACAAAGGAGTCTGCATCCAGCGAAACAATGATTTCTCCTTTTGCCTTTTTTATTCCGAGATTTAAAGCGCTTGCTTTTCCGCCGTTTTCTTTGTGAATAACTGTTATTCTTTTTGGATCTAGTTTTTGCATTTCCTGCATTTCTTTCAAAGTGTTGTCCTTGCTTCCATCATCTATTAGCAGAATCTCCAAAAGATGTTTTGGATAATCGAGATTTAACAACGATTTGACGGTTCTCTCTATTCTTCCCTGCTCATTGAATGCAGGAACAAGGACCGTTGTGCTGAGAAGTTTGTTTGGAATTGGTGTTTTCAGTTTGTGATTGTTTTCCTGCATGGCTAAAAGATAAAAAATTGATGTAAAAACTCCTAAAAACGACGAAAAATATATCGCTGCCAAAAACACATCCATAATAACATGGACCCGGATTTTGTTTTTAAATCTTTTGAACGATGGATTTTGAATTTGGCCTTTCTGGCCCTTATAAAGGCATTTTAGAAAGTAAGAAGTTATTTAAACATACGGCCTTTTTTTATTTATATGAAAGAGATTGTTGAGCAAAAAGAGCTCAGAAGTGTCGTTAAAACGGCAACGGAAACGGTAATGGATGACCTTCTTGAAGGGGGATTTGAAAATGATGTTGTCACAACAATATATGGTCCTGCTGGTTCTGGAAAGACAAATATTTGCATTGTTGCTGCAGTGAACGTTGCAAAACAAGGCGGCAAAGTGATTTTTGTTGATACGGAAGGAGGATTCTCCGCTGAAAGAGCAAAACAGATTTGCGGTTCTGAAACAGAGAAGATTTTAGACAGAATATTTTTCTTGAATCCAACTGATTTTCAAGAACAGCAAGATTCTTTTGAAAAATTGAAAGACATGATTACTTCAGATATTAAATTAATTGTTGTTGACACGCTTTCCATGCTTTATAGGCTGGAACTTGGAAAAACCGAGGAACCTTATGCAGTTAATGCTGCGCTTGGAAGACAAATTGCATATTTAACCCAAATCGCGAGAAAGAAAAATGTTCCAATTCTGATTACAAATCAGGTTTATTCTGACTTTGAAAATCCAAATGGAGTTAAGATTGTTGGCGGAGACCTTTTGAAATACGGTTCTAAATGTTTGATTGAATTGCAGGCCGGGCATAACGGAATAAGAAAAGCAACTTTGATTAAACATAGAAGCATTGCCCAGTCAAAAGAAGTTATGTTTAAAATTATTAATGAAGGAATTGTTGATGTTGAATAATTATTTTTTGTAACCTTTGATTTTCAAACATTCGCTTTCTAAGAAAGGACCAATCATTTTTACTTTCTTTAGTCTTGATGAATTAATCACTACATTTGAAAGATTTAAACTTTTGAAGTAAACATCCACCCACCCCTTCTTTCCTTCCCAGCCATAAACAACACCGTCTGCTTCGGACCAAACAATCGCAGAAGCACACATCGGGCATGGTTTTTGAGTGGAATATACCCAGTAACCTTTTAGCGAGTTGTTTTTTCGAGACTTGGAAAGTTTTCTCATTGCATTAATTTCTGCATGGGCGGTTGTATCTTGACTCTTTTGAGTTGAAGAAATTGCTTTAGAAACTATTTTATTTCCTTTTAAAATGAAACAGCCTGTTGCCTGGCTTTGTTTTCCAGCTTTCTTTGCTGTATATTCTATAAGTTCTCTCATTACTTTTTCATTTGGATGGTTCATAAAGTAAATCATATTATATTCTATTAATAAATATGTCCATATTTCCTACATTCCCGGAGCTCCACCATCTTTTCCGGCAGAGTCACAACCATCGTGAGAGTACATGTCCTCACAAGAACTCGGAAGAAGATCTGACAAAAGATCAGCAGATTTGACATTATTTTCATTCATTTTTTTAATCGAATAAGCTACTAATTCTTTGAACGTGCCAAGAGAATTGCTGTCTCTTCCATCGATATTGAGATAATTACAATAAACATCCATTGCTAGAGCTAGCTCGCTAAGTGGTATTTTGTCCAACTTTTTTTCAAGATTTTCTTTCATTTTATTTTTCTCCGTCTAAACTGCCACTCTTTAGTGAATTGGTTTGTATCACAACTACATCAATACTTGTTGTAGAATTATCTACAACAATAGAAAGGTTTAATAAAACGAATTGGTTGGCTAAAACCATGAACATCGAAAAGACGCTTGAGAAAATAGGATTTAGCCCCAATGAGATAAAAATCTACCTTGCTTTGAACGATAGAGGCTCTAACAAGGCAGGAAAGATATCTAAGCTTGCACGCATAGACAGAAGCAGCTGCTACAATTCGTTAAAATCATTACTTGAGAAAGGATTGGTTAGCTATGTTTTGGTTGGTAACACAAAATGGTTCCAAGCAACAGGACCGAAATTGCTTCTGGATTACATAAAAGAGCAAGAAGAAAGCGTAAAAGAAATTTTGCCAGAACTTGATGCTCGACACAAAGCTGAAAAAATAGAAGGACAAGTCAGATTATTCAAAGGAATAAAAGGAATAAAGGCCATTTTCTTCGATATAATAAGAACCGGAAAAGATAACTTTGTTTTTGGAGATGAAGGACAGATGGTTAAACTTATGCCTGATTTCTATCCTCAATTTGATAGGATGAAGAAAGAAAAAGGAATTAAGACAAAACTAATTACAAAGAATCCTTTGTTAAGGTTGCCAGAATTGCGTCCGAATGAAACAGAATTTAGATTTTTTGAAAACATTGAAGAAAGTCCCGCAACCACAAACATATATGGAGATAGAATTGCTATAATTATTTGGAGCGACATTCCTGAGGGAGTAATACTTGAGAATAAAGGTGCTGCAAAAGCTTACAAAAGTTATTTTGATATTTTATGGAATAATGCCAAAAGAAAATAATTAAAAAAGAAAAACACAATCTCGGCAAAGCCGAGCTGTGCCCATTTTAGCTTCGCTAAAATTGGGCTTTACTCGTCAGTAAAGTCTTCTAGTGTTGCTGTAAACTCTCCTAAGCCTTTATTTTTCATGTATTCTCTTGCAAGAATCCAGAAAAATAATCCCAGAGACTTCTTTCCTTTGTTATTGCATGGAACAACTAAATCAAGTCCATTTGACTGATTGTTTGTATCGCAAAGTCCAATAACAGGAATTCCGACTTTTGAAGCATCTTCAACCGCATTCTTGTCAGGCCATGCATCAGTTACTAACAAAATTTTCTTTTCCATGAAATTCTTCAAACTGATGTTTGTTAAAATTCCTGGAGGATATCTTCCTGCAAAAATTGTAACTCCCGTTAATTTAGCGAACATTTTTATTGCTTTCCAACCATTTTCTCTCCTTGAGACAATCAAAATATCTTCTGGCTCATACTGCGAAAGCATCTTTGCAGCCATTGCTATTCTTTCATCGACTTTTTCTAAGTTTAGAATGTACAAACCATCTTGTCTTATTTTGTAAATAAAATTATCCATATATTTTGATTTGAATTTTGTTCCTATGTGTATTCCTGCTTTTAGGTAAGATTCTACTGGAACCATCATTGTTTTTTGTGTTTCTGTCATTTTAATGCTCCGACAATAGAATAGTTCTACTGTCCTTCTATCGCCCGGACATGATGTTTGGGGCCCTTATCTTGTGATAAGCCATGCACTCAAACAAGGCAATGTATTTGTTAGAAAATAGGTGGTTTATAAAGATTGTGGTAAGAAAAATAAAAGAAAAAAGAAGAGCTTACTTCTCTTCTTCAACATCTCCAAAGTCTTCTGAGTCGTCTCCAGCGAATTGAGCTGTGTCCTCCTCTTCTTTCTTTGGTTTTGGTGCTGGTTTTGAGTCTTCGCTAACGGGCCCTTGTGCAGGTCCAATTGATTCTGCAAATCCAACTTTTCTAAGAATCTTTGTTACTCTGATTCTTACTAATTCTCCTTCTTTGACATTCGGAACGAATAGCACAAATCCCTTTACTTTAGCTACTCCGTCTCCTTTCTCTCCAACTGCCTCAATCTTAACGTCGATTTCATCTCCAACGTTAACTGGCACAAAGTTCTGTCTGTTGCTAAATCCGCCGCCACGATTTCCTGAGAAACCGCCGCTTCTTCTTTCTCCGTATCCTCTATCTCCGTACATGTGTATTTAACCTCTGCATCGATTACGATGCGTTATGTTACAATTATCTGTGTTAAAAGAGTATATAAAGATTTAGAATTGTAAATAAAGAAAAAAGAAAGAGAAGCAATTACTTCTCTGTTTTGACGTCCTTCAAACCGCCTTGTTCAACAGCAAATGCGCATTCTGAGTCTGCAATGTTTGGAGCATCTATTAGCTTAGCTACTCTTGTTCCTTTCTTTCCTTTACGTAAGTAAATTCTGAAAGTACTTGCATGACCCACTATGTGTCCTCCTATTGAGACTGTTGGGTCTCCGAAGAATTGGTCTGGTTTAGCCATAACTTGATTTGTTACGTAAACGCAAACATTATTCATATCAGCTAATTTAGACAAAGCGTGCATGTGCTTGTTGAGCTTTTGCTGCCTGTCAGCTAAAGTTCCTCTGCCAATAAATTCCGCTCTGAAGTGAGCAGTCAGTGAATCAATAACTACCAGCTTGATGTCCAAACCGTCTGTTTTTACCAACTCTGGGATTTTTTCAACCAAGAGCATCTGGTGGTCTGAATTGTAAGCTTTTGCAACTCTTATTTGCTTCAAAACTTTTACAGGATCTAAACCAACACCTTCTGCCAGTTGAACAATTCTTTCCGGCCTGAACGTGTTTTCAGTATCAACATAAACAACCGTTGATTTCGGATATGTTTTTATTGTATTGACAGCTAAAATGTGACCCAGCTGAGTTTTTCCTGAACCGAATTCTCCGAAGCATTCTGTAATTGCTCCTGTTTCGAATCCGCCAATCATCATTGCATCGAATGCTTTTGAGCCTGTGGGAATTTTTATTACTTTTTCTCTTCTTTTGAGAACGTCATTTCCAGATTCAAATCCCATTTCAAGCATGTCTCTTGCTGAGTTTATCATCTTTCTGGCAACGACCTCTGAAATTCCCGAAGCATTAACCAATTCTCCCGGCGTTGCGACTGCAATCGAAATAGGATTATCGAATCCGCAACCCCTTAGCTTTTCAGCGATTGCTGCTCCTACACCCGGAAGGTCTTCCAATGTCAAATCTGCTTTTTTCTTTTTAGATTTTGGAGCTTCCTGAACTTCAGGCTGTTCTTCCATACTTTCTAAAACGATGTCTTCATTTATTAAACTAACTTGTGCGTCCATTTTAGTCACCTCTGTGGATTATGCAACTATTTCTTCGACAAATTCAGCATCCTGGCCTTTCATAACCAAGTATTCGAATGCCTTGTTGAGAACTAATGATGCTTTTGGCAAATCATTTATTCTTAATGTGGAAGTTGACTTCCACTCGCCACTCTTGTCAGCGTATCTTCTTTGGATACTAACTGTCCTAAATTCGCTTTTGTTTCCGTCTTTGACGGCTTCATTTTTCCATACAGATACTTGAATTGCACCTGTTGAGAAAACTTTTTCTGGTTTATTTTTTGTTTCCATTTTACTACACTCCTTGCTCACAATCAAGACTTTGCATGACTGCGCTCATTTCTGAGTTCGCATCTTGTTTCATTGGAGTTTATCTCTAATGAAATAGGCACGGCATTGCCGGGACGTATTTCAGTGGAGGTTTATTATGATCATCCGGGTGAGCGTTATTGGCGTAAGTGCCGTGAATTTTGCTCAGTTCCGGATTTGAACACAATAGATATAGAAAACACAACTTTGTTTAAATAGCTCACACGAGGTTGTCCTGTGGGACTGCGAGAAGGCATTATACCGCATCTGCAGGAATTCTGCACTTTAACGTGTTTTTAAGAGAAATTGTATATGTCTTGTGGTTCAGTCAATAAGTATCTCATTCGTTAAATATGCATCTATCGACCTTTTAGTGTATGAAGCAAGATTTTCTGGAAGATTATTTCTGATTGGGAACCAACCAATTGCAGAGCATTTGTCTGGCTCCATATTTCTTGGTTCTCCTGATGTTATTTTTGCCAAATAACCGAAGTAAATCCCGTGTATGTTTTCTTCAGGTCTTATGTCTTGAGTTATATTCAACAAACGAATTATTTCAATATCTATGCCGACTTCCTCTTTGACTTCTCTTACAATAGTATCTTCGATTCTTTCGCCGAGTTCTACTGTTCCGCCCGGTCTAGACCATTGTCCATCGAAGGTTTTTGTATTTTTTCTTTTAGCGAGAAGTACTTGTTCTTTGTCGTTTAAAATTAATGCTCCACCACCAATTAAGAGATTGCTTACCATGAGCAATTGACATCGAACAAATATATTAACTTATCGCTACATTTGCATCAAATAATATCCAGAAAATACTGTTGTT
>JAFGRQ010000057.1 GCA_016935155.1 Candidatus Woesearchaeota archaeon | reverse complement strand
TTTTGAATTTGGTTATTATTTTTTCTTCATGACTGAAAAAAATCAAATAAATCCCCATTCCAGCAATAAATGCTAACAATATTCCGTTAATCATCAATTGCTGATTGCTTTCTTTCAAATGAGGACATTCTGGCCCTTCAATTGAACATGAAGCAGTTGCTAAATCAAGAACAGTTCTGTTATAAGAAAATATAATTAGAGCCACAATCAATGCAATTGTAATAACCAAATAACCTACTGCTTTATTTTTCATTTTTATCTCACAACAAATTAGTTAAAATAACGCAAATCATTCCTAACGAAGTCAAAACACCCATTAATGCAACGAGATTAAACTTTCCGGCATTCAACGGGCACTTAAACGGCCTATGAATGAATGAATGAGTGTATCTCAGGATTATCAAGCTCAAATTAACAGCAACGAAAGCTAAAAACAAAAACAAATTTGTTAAGTTAGCAACAAGTTCTAAATCCCCCATTAAAGAAAAAATCACTGCTATTATTCCTGTAACAAATATTGCAACATAAGGAGTTCCTGTTCTTCCAACTTTTGAAAACAATTTCGGCATTGATTTTTCTTCAGCCATTCCATAAAGCTGTCTTGAAGCAGCCACCATTGTCATTAAAACTGTGTTTGAAGTCGAAAACAAAGCAATTATTCCTAAAATTAAAAAAGCGGTTCCTCCGAATGCCATTGCAGCAACAGAAGCCAAAGGCGCATTAGATGCACTCAAATCTTGCCATCCTAAAACACCAACGGCGGCATATGAAACCATAACATAAAGAACTGTGCTTATTGCTAAAGCAAGCAGCATTCCCAACGGAATATTCTTTGTAGGATTTCTCGTTTCCTCCCTTAATTTTACAATTCCTTCAAATCCCAAATAAGCAAAAAATACCAGCGCGGCAGAACTAACGACCCCTGAAAATCCATTGGGCATTTCAAAATAATTTGTTCCTGGCTTTGAATACATGAAACCCGCCACAATTATTATGATTAAACCAAGCATTTCCAGAACTGTTGAAACTGCATTGTAGTATTTTGTTTCTTTTATTCCTGTGACATTTAGTAATGTCATTAAACCTATCAATCCTAGTGCTGCAACAACTATTGGAATTGGAAAAAATCTTGTGAAATAACCGGCAAACCCTAAAGCAACAGCAGCAGAACTGATTATTGTTCCAAAAATCATGCTTAATGCAATAACAAATCCAAACTTGTTTCCCATTGCTGATTTAACATAATCATATTCTCCTGAATCTCCCTTAAACATGGCAGAAAGTTCTGCATAACTTAAAGCAGTAAACATAGCAACAATCGCTGAAATTACAAAGGAAATCCACACTGCATTTCCTGCATTTCCTGCAGCAACACCAACCAGGGCGTAAATTCCTGCGCCAAGAATGACAGCAACTCCTGCAAGAGTAATATCAAACAGTCCAAGCTCTCTTTTTAGTTGCGGCATAGATTAGATGGGTGGAAATAGAGTTTTTAAAGGCTTTGGTAGCGAAATTTAGATGTTTTAGGGGTTTTTTGTTTAAAGATTTTTAAACAATAGTCAAATTGTTTGATATAACTGTTGCGCCGTCCTGTGTTCCGTTATTCGGAGTTATCGCTACTGACCATACGTCTCCGGTAATTGTTTCCTGAGCATCAATTTCATTTGTTTTTCCTTCGTAAATGTTCTGGATTTCTTTCTGTGAAAGTGCTCTCCTGTAAACTCTGACATCATCAATGAACCCATAGAAGTCCTCAAATGTCCCATTCTCACTTCCAATAACGACACTCTGCGAACCATTCATAACAACAGGAATTGCATTGAAAGAACCGCTTCCTTTTTGCGTACCATTAACATATATTTTATATCCTGTTGTATTGACAGCGTAAGCGACATGATACCAAACATCAACACCATAAGTAAATGCCGCATTTGCGCTGACAGTAATCCAATTTGTCCCGTCGCCTATATCTCCGTGAATAGTACTTCCGCTTTGGAGTTTCATGTCAAAGAAGGGGTCGGTAGGCCCTCCGTATCTTGTTGAAAAAATGTTTCTAACACCAGTATCTTTTACTAAAACCCAAGCCATAACAGTATAATTTCCATAAATTTTTTCAGGAGGGTGGCTTATTAAAATAGAGTCATCATTACCATCGAAATAATAAGCTCCATTTCCATATTTGTCGCCGGTCACATTATATTTTGCATTTTGAATAATTCCACTATGATTGTAAGTTGAATAATCTGTAATGTTGTTTTTGCCATCTGTTTCGAACGGCATGTTAAGAACAGCCATTGATGTTCCGCCTAATCTCCAGTCAGTAATATTTGTTTTTGCATTTTGCTGTTCAAAGTACAGCGTAAGATTCTCATTAGTCGTGTTAGTTCCATACGTGGAATTTAGAATGACGTTGCTGATGCTCATAGAGCTGCTGGCGGATTCGAGTATGGCCAAACTATTAGAACAAAGCATTGTTCCATCTTGCGTTTTGTCGTTTGGTATAATGCAAGCTGTCCAATTTTCATCTATATTTATTTCATCAGAAGAGATTTCATAATCTACAGATTTGTTCAACAGCAAAATTTGTTCATTCGATAAGGCACGATTGAACATCAGAACACCATCAATGCCGCCATGGAAATAATTTGCCCAACCATTTCCTATGTACAAATCATCAGATACTCCGCAATTATTTGTTCCTCCTGCATATGTACTTAATAGAACTCCATTCTTATAGAATTTCCAAATACTTCCATTGTAAGTCAAACCGACCATCTGCCACGTTGATTGCGATAAGCTTGTCGATTCTTCTCTATATGCTCCTCCAATGTAAAATCTCAATGTTCCTGAATTGTCTTGTATCAAAAAGCACGGTGAACCTGACGTCAATGATGAAGCCATTTGTATTATTCCTCTTTCTGCTGTTGCAGAAGATGGTTTTATCCATGCAAAGATAGATATGTTTTCTAGTTCAGAAACATCATAATTTTCATCTACTAAGATATAATCATCTGAACCATCAAAAGAATAATATCCGAATCCATTAAAACCACCTCCAGACTCAAATGAAACTCCAAAAACAGTTCCGTTATTCGAATTCGTTGAGTAATCTGTTGCATTATTTTCTTCATTTCTATTTGCTTCAAACGGTAAATTCAATAATGCAAAGGAGTTGTCGTTCAATCTCCAATCAGTTATATTTGTTATTGAATCTCCATCTGCGTCAGTTGACGTCCAAGAAATACTTAGATTTTCAATAGAGGTATTTTTTCCTTGTGACGAACTCAGCAAAATATTGCTGACCGCAGGCAGTTCATTTTCCTCTTCTAAAATAGTTATTTGATTGGAACAAATTTCATCGCCATCCTCTGTTCCGTCATTTGGAGTTATGCAAGCTGTCCAAGCTTCTCCGACTTCTGTTTCTTGAGAAACAACTTTGTTAGTTTCATTTCTATAAATTGCTAAAATCTGTTCATCAGACAAGGTTCTGTTTAACAAAATGAAATTATCATATATTCCTGCATGATAGCTATTGTAGCCAACACCAAGATAAACATCATTGAGAGCACTTCCACTTCCATCACCGCACCAGTGAGCTTTGTCTCCTTCAGCATCCGTATAAGAACTTAATTCAGAACCATCTTTGTAAAATCTCCAAATTATACCATCAAACGTAACTCCGATATGAGTCCATTGACCTGCTGTCAAGCTCGCTGAAGAATCTCTGTAACCGTCGTCAACATAAAACTGTAAAGTTCCTGAATTATCATTGATAAATATGCATTGTTCTCCATCTCCTGTTAAAATGTCATTAAGTTCAGCAATTCCTCCTCCATTTGTAGTTGTCAAGTTAATCCAGAAGAACAGCGAAAGTTTACTTTGGGAATCTGTTAACTTAATATTTGTATCTGTATGTATGTAATCATTGCTTCCATCTGTAAGATATGCACCATGTCCATCATAACCGCTGCTCTCAAGGAAAGTTGCTCCAGCAACACTTGCATTCAAATTATGCGTAGAATAATCTGTTGCATTATTTGCTGAATTTTCATGTGCTTCAAAAGGCAAATTCAATAGTGCAATTGAAGTTCCATTCAATCTCCAATCAGTTATGTTTACAATAGCATCTCCGTCTGCATCTGTTGAAGTCCAATATGCGGTAAGATTTTCATTTGTTAAGTTTGTTGCATATGTTGAGTTAAGAATAACGCTTGTTACTTCCGGTGCATAATTTTCAGTGCTTGTAACATTCAAAATAAAAGAATCTTTCAAAATATCCCCGTCTTCAGTTAAATTTACCTCATAATTATAAAGTGTGTGGTTTGCCGTGTCTGAACCTGCGCTTCCTCCGCTCCTCCTGGTTGTTGCCATATGCACTAAATACCAATTTTGTGTTTTGTCAAGACTAGATACATCAATTGTTGAAGTGCCCCCATTATGCGATAAGATAATTTCGTCCGCTGATGCATTATATCTGTATAAAACATTTGTTTGGTCGAATGTTGTTGTTGAACCAATGCCTCCTGCATCACAATCTCCAAAAATATTTATGCCATATGCGTATATTCCGGTAGATATCAAATCTGACAAATTATTTTCGCTCAATACTCTTGTACAGCCACCATCACCACCTGCATATATTTTATGTGATTTTATATATTCATGCGAAATAAAAATTTCACTATTTTTAAAATCAAAACCGCTTTTGTTATACCAAACTGCAACTAAATTGTGCTGATTATTTATGGTTGCCTGAGAGGAATATATTTCCAAATAACCATTTGTTTCTTTTACCCAAGATGGGTCTTGAGCTGTTTGATTATACAAACCCCAGTACGTTCTACTCCAAGAGCCATCTTCAAAATCATCATAGAATAATTCCCCTTCATCTCCTGACTTGCAAGTGATATTTGCCAATCCAACAAAATTATTTTGTGCAGAAAGATTTAGTATTTTTGTGTTGTTGTTTGCGAGAGCAAGTACACTGGTTTCATTCGAATAGCAAGTCCAGTTGAAATCTTTTCCTCTTCATTGTCCTATATTAAACACTAAAGGATTTGGAGTAACATCAATATCAGGTTCTGTAAGTCCCGTACAGGAATTTCCAGAACAGCCGTATTCACAAGTTCTCCAACGCCAGTCTCCGCTATCTAAAGTACAATAATAATCGCCTTTGTGTTGACAACCAGTATGACTTGCACCAGTACAGTCTGTCCAAGTTTCATAATTCTCACAGTAATATTGGCCAAAAACTGCATCGCCTGAACAGCAAAGACCACCATTACTAGTACAACTATTCCAGTAAGCACTTGTACATTGATTATCTGAACAAGTGCTGCATTCATCCTGTTCACATTTATCTGAAATACAATCATCCTCATCCGAACAAGATTGCCAATTCTTTGTTCTGCAAGGATCGGAAGGTGTTGATGTAGAACCATAAGAGACAACTTCATCATGATTTTCATCGCATTCTTCACTTCCAGAACACATTCCTGTATTAGAATAAATATTTAGCCAAGAACCAAAATTTCCTTCGTAATCCGGATTGGTACTGGGGCCGGGGTCGTTGTCACAATCATATTGATGACCATACACTACCCAATATTTTTCAGCATCAATAGTATCTGTATAAGAAGCAGAGCCATCACAATCTTCAAAATAAATAGCATCAATAAACAATCCCCACTGGTCTCCACTACTTCCTGAGGGAATTACATGATCGCAACCACCATCTCCTAATGTGCAATGACCATCATATAATTCACTTGGAGCATGATACTGACCATCATCTCCGAGTATTTCGTAATCATCATCGCATTCGTACATCGAAACTCCATTCTCAAAAAAACAAGCTCCATATTCGCCATTATCATCCCAATCCCAACATTCGATATCAGCATTCGATGTTAAATCATTAAGACCTACATCTAAATAGTAACCTCCCCAAATAACCGCATCGTTGTTAGTCCCTTCATTGTACTCCCAATCATCATCGTAATCTACATATGCTGCATAAACAGAAGGAAAAAGAAATAGCAAAATAACCAAATAAATTAATTTTGAAACGATATGGAATTTGTTCATTTTTAATTTTCACTCAAACTAAAGGCAAAAAACCAAATACTTTTTTTAATAAAGCAATAAACATAGGAACGGATTCAAGTTCTTTATTTGTGGTAACTGGTGAATTCTCTAAGTCCAACAATTTTTTTTGAATCATTTCTCTTGTATCTATGTATATGGTTTCTTTATTTACATCAGGAGACAAGCTTGCGGTATTTTTTATTGTTAAAATAGATATTTCTTCATCTATATCTCTTATTTTTTTGTTGCCTGATAATGTTTGACCATCTTTCTTGATTTTCCTAATAGAATTCTCATCATCTTCGTTTGAATTGGACTGGTTGTTTTCTTCAATATTTGTTTTGTGCCATTCATGTTCATAAATGAGTTTTTCAATAAATTCTTCATTTCTTTTTTCAAACAATGAATTAAAAAAAGACTCATTGTAGTTATTAACTATATCTTCATTAAATCTTTCCTTAAAATAATTTCTAATTTCACATTCCTGTAATAAATCTTCTTTAGAATATTCAATGTTAGCACTAGTGTTGTTTATCAAAAAAGCACTTAAATACTCGACACAATCAATAATTTCAAGACTAACTTCTTTTCCCTTAATAGTAAATGTATTTTTTTCATCGCATTCCTTTACCATTTCATTGATTTCTTCATCAGTAATTCCGATAATATTAATAGCATTTTCAAACTTATTTATTTTTTCTCTTATTTTAGAAGAAGAAACTTCTTCAGGACACCACGATAAAAGATTATCATAGCTGTTAACAGTTTGAAATAAATTAAAAGGTTCGTTAAACACATAATCATTGGAGTTTAATTTGTTCAATTCTGTAATCAGTGTAACCTCTTCTTTTGTATCTTCGTCTATCAATACGATGTATCCAACACTATCAGAATCAGAAACTTCTGATAATCTGAAGTGGCAACCCCTTTCTGTTTTAACAAGACAGTCAGAAGGGACATACCAACCATCTTGTGTGGCTGATTCATAAGTCTTATCTAGCAAAGCAGTTGAACCATTTACATTTTTCAATTCAAATATGAATGTATCTGCTCCCTTCGTTATCTGAACGGATTGGTTGTTTTTTACAATCAAATCAGCAGCGACTACAGAAACGGAGCAAGTCAGCGTTATAAGTATAAACACAACAATAAACAAACTGATTCCCGAAACAAGCATCTTCACGATGATTACCCCCTTAGCCTTAACACCAACTTGACATTTATAAATCTTTGTCCTTAAAAACCATTTAGAACAGCTTTATAAAAAACATACACTACAACGTTATGAATGAGCACTAACGTTGTTGTCAGGGTAATTGGTTCTGATGATTGCATAGAATATCATTTTGAATACGAAAACGAAGTTGGAAACTCGTGGATTGAATTCTTCTCAGATGTGAATGTAGCAATTTCGATGGCGATAAATGTTAACAAAGATTGTCGTGGACAAGGGCTTGGTAAATCATTATATGCTTTCGTTGAGGAATATGCTAAAAATCTCGGTGCTAAGAGAATACTTGCTGATGAGCGTCCGCTTTTTAAAGAAGATGTTGTTATTGTCAAAAACTTTTATGATGGTTGCGGATTTGAAAAGTTGAAAAGAAGAAGAACATTCAAAGGAAGAGACCATAACAGAATTAAACTTCTTGAACATTAAATCAAGCCACAGAAAACTTTAAGTAAAGACGATTCTTTGAAAAAGCTATGAAAAAACTTGTATTATTTTTACTGGCAACTGTTCTTTTGTTTAGTGCCTGTGCTCCTGTTGAGGTCGTAAAAATAGGAGATATGAATACTTCAGAAAACACAACAGAAAAAAACATTTATGCGTGTGAGAAGGATGAAGATTGTATTCTTACAAGAGTGGGTTGCTGTGGTTGTAATTTTGTTGCTGTTAATAAGAATTATGAAGGAATTTATGCTGGTAATTGCGATGGCATGGCCTGCATAGCAATCGCATGTAAATCAAGTCCGCCAAAATGTATTGACAATCGTTGTCAGTTAGTTTCTACTATCGGCGAATGTCCGAAAATAACCAATATTGATTGTCAACCAATAGTTCAAGCACGTTACCAATATTATTGTCTGCCAGAAAATAGGAAATGGATAGAAGCTAATTGTGATATAGAAATTGATGATTAAGCATGAAGCTTAGGCTTCCTGCCGTGCGTTGCTCTTTTCTTAATTTAATCTTTAAATAGTTAATGAAACTAGTTTCTGCGATATCTTTTTAAATAGTTTCAAACGAACAGCATTCATGGTACTATGCTTACTGGCGCTGCCTGTGTTTGCCGTGCTGTCCATTTTCAGCATCAAATACAAGAAGCTGACAAAAGATGCCCTGGATTGTCTTTTCGAGACAGTCACCTTCAGAAAATGCAAATCAGGACTAGATGATAGAATACGTTCTGATGTAACGGGAACATTCCTCAAATATTCACCAAGAACTGCAAGATTTTTCTATAGAAACTACAGGATAATATCGTGGATAATTTTAATATTGTTCATTGCAAGCGCATATTACAGCGCAGAAGGACTTTACAATTACGCGAAATACGGAAACTGCAACGGAGAACTGTCAACTGGCTTCTGTGTTTTGAAAGAAGCTGAAAACAAAAGCGAAACATTTATTGACAATTTAATCATAGGAACAAAAAATATGTACTACAAACTAACAGGCAAACCATGTTCGGATACAACATAAGCAAAATAAGGAAAGATTTTCCAATTCTGGAAAGAAAAATCATATATTTTGATAATGCGTGCATGTCATTGAAACCGAAACAGGTTGTTGAAAAGATGAATGAGTATTATCATGAATACACTGCTTGCACAGGAAGAAGTATGCATACTTTGGCAACAAGAGTTCACGAAGAAGTTGACAAGGCAAGGCACGAAGTTAAGAAATTAATCAATGCTAAGTCAGACTCTGAAATAATCTTCACAAGAAACACAACAGAAGCAATAAATTTAATCGCAAATTCATTCGGATTGAAGAGAGGAGATGAAATAATTCTAAGCGACAAAGAACACAATTCAAATTTGGTTCCCTGGCTGAAATTAAAAAACAAAATGGGAATTAAACTGGTAATCAGCACAACAAACAAGGATGGAACCTTCAATCTCGAAAGATTCACAAGATGCTTTAGCAGAAATACTAAATTGGTTTCAATTATTCATACGTCAAACATTGACGGAGTTACAAATCCGATAAAAGAAATTGTTGAAATTGCTCATAAAAACAACGCAAAAGTTTTGGTTGACGCTGCACAGGGAATTCCGAGTCAGGAAATTGATGTCAGAAAACTCGATATTGACTTTCTAGCATTCTCCGGCCACAAAATGTGCGGACCGACAGGAACGGGAGTATTGTACGGAAAAAAAGAACTGCTTGAACAACTGGACCAATTCATAGTTGGAGGAGAAACAGTAATTGATTCAACATACGATTCTTATGTTCCTGAAGAAATTCCAGCAAGATTTGAAGCAGGTTTGCAGGATTATGCAGGAATTATTGGATTGGGAGAGGCATGCAAATATATCAGAAGCATTGGACAGAACAATATTCACAAACATGAAGTAAAACTGAATACTTTACTTACAAGTTTGCTTTCAAACGAAGAAAAGATAATCATACTCGGGCCGAGGGACGCGGAATTAAGGGGAGGAATTTTTTCCTTTGTTATTGAAGGACTCGATGTACATCATGTTGCAAAAATACTCAACCATTCAAAAAACATAATGACGAGAAGCGGCGCTCACTGCGTTCACAGCTGGTTTAACAAACACGGGATGAACGGAAGCGTCAGAGCGTCATTATATCTGTATAACACGGAGGAAGAAGTGAGAGCTTTTGCTGGGGAGATAAAGAAAATAGCAAAGTTTTTAAAATAGGACGGGCAAGATTAGCTCGGGGGTTAACAAATGACAGAAGACAAAACATTGCCATGGAAGATTGCGACGGGAGTATTTGCTCTATTGTTTCTCGCAACTCTATTGAATACCGGTTTGTTCAATGGTGCAACAGTAACCGGAACGGCCATACAGGGGCAGACGGAGATTGACATGACCATCTACAGCGATGATGTAGTTAAGGGTTCTGACAGCGCACCGGTCACGGTGATTCTTTACTCAGATCCTTCGTGCCCATTCTGCGCAGCAGCGGCTGGCGGAACTGAAATGGTTGCTTACATGAATCAGAGATCAGCAGGATACGAAGCAGCAGTTCCAGGAATCATAAAGAACTATGTTGACAAAGGAAAAGTAAAGTTTGTATACAGATTTTTCCCGGGACATGGAAGTGGTGTTGAAGCAATGAAAATGATGCTGTGTGCTGAAGAACAAGGAAAGTTCTGGGAAGTACACGACGATTTCTACAACAACCAAGAATTGATGGAGTCAGGAAATGTTGAAGGGCTTGCGAACATTGTGAAGAAGTATGTAACTGACGGAGTTGCATTTGACGCATGCAGAGCTTCAAACAAGTATGATGCAAAAATGGCAGCGGACACTCAAAGGGGAGTTGAAGCAGGAATTCAGGGAACTCCGGCCTTCCTTGTGAATGGAGCGGAAGTTTCAGGAGCACAGCCTTATTCCGCTTTGAAGCGTGTTATTGATGAGGCATTGGCTTAAAAATGACAATGAAGAAAGCAAGAACACCAAGAAAGAAAGTCATTAAGAAAAGCAAGAACGTCTGCGAATACTGCTGACTCTTGTTTTTATTTTTTCTTTTTTTAATTTCTCGTTTATTTTTTAATTGATTTTTATTTTATTGTTTAATCCTATATTTTCAACTGAAGCTGGTCTGGTTTATTATTTCTCTTGTTTTTTGCATGTCCATAAAACGAATATTTTATTCTTGGAATGCCCTCTCTGAACGAAACAACTGCTTCCGGAAGAACAACTGTTTTCGCCAAGTAACTGCTTGGATAGAAATCATCTTCTCCTCCGATAAAATAAATGAACCTGTCTTTCATTTGAAGCATTTTGTATCCGTTCATTTCAGCAAATCTTTTGACGTTGAAAGCCAAATTCGTTAGCGCAGAGGATACTTTTGTTTCATTTACTGCATAGTTTCCGCCGAGTCTTCTTCTTGCTTTCTCTACACCTTCATCTCCCATCTCTTCTTTGATTATTATGTCGGCATACATGTTTGACAATCCATAGTCAACCAATGCATTTTGATACTGAATTAAGATTGATTTTTCAAATTCAGAATATTCTCTTCTGCCATCTTCTGGCGTTCTGTTAAAAAGTTTTTGAGCTAAAGGGAATGTATTTTTGTTTGCTATGATGTTCTTCATTGCGTACGCATCAGATATAATTGCTTGTGTTACATTGTGAAGAATGTGCTTTCTTCCGAATTGACTGAAATCGTAAAGTAAATTTCCTTCTTTCATTGTCTGATAAATCATCTTTTCAAGAATCTCACGATATCTTTTCCTTTGGTGCTTCCTTTCAAGTTTGTGTTTTTCATCCATCCTTCCTGTTTCTTTTTTATCAAGACCGACATTCTCTAAATATGACAAATCCTGCCTTAGATTTATGCTCTTGACATCATACATTAAATCAGCGGGATTTTGATTGAAATCGTTTGCAATTCCGGAAATTAATTTCATTCCTGTCCAGATGTGCTGCGACTTAATTAGTTCTGGAAGAGAATCAACATCGTGGGAAAGATACTCGCTTATCAAATCCGCAGCTTCTTTTCCCTCTGCTTTTGCTTTCTTTTGCAAAATTGCAAGTTCATGATAATCCAAGTCTTTCCTGAATTGCTCTCCCTCTTCAAGATGCCTTACATGATTCATAACAGTCTCTAATTTAAAATTAGGAAGATATGGGAAAAGAATCGCCGAAAGAGGGCATGTATCAATTATGAACTTTCCGTTTACCTTCGCTCTTCGTGGATTTGATTCGGTGATTTTTGTTTTTAGTCCGTTTTTCCATACATTTCTTGTTGTGGTTCTGCTGCTTACTGCTCTTGCTCTTCTTCCGTTTTCTCCGATTCTAGAATCCAAATCAAGTTCATTTGATTTGCTCAAGTCATAAGGAACGTTATGTCCTGCAATAAACAAAGGATTTTTCTCTCTCAAATATCTTGCATCTGCTTCGTGAAGTTCTTTTTCAGAAGCATGATTTTCTATTTTGAATCCGTTTATGACTGGCTGAGAATGCTCTCTAATCGTTCTTATTGTTCTTTCTTCTTCTTTATTATCAATTAGCAGTGTTCCGCTGAAGCTTGTTGCAGGATTTGATTCCTTGAAATCAACTTCTTTGTCTATGAATGCCCATGCAAATCTTTTCCAATCAGAAGATTTCATTGGCCTTATTCTTTCAAAAGGAACGTCATCGTAAATTATCTCGATTGTTCTTGAATTTTCATTTGGAAATGTGCTGCAGTTTAAAATTCCATTGAATGCTCTGTTCATAGACAAAACATCAGGAACAAACTGAGGAAATTTCTTTCCCAGCTCGTCATCGTTTAATGATTTGGCCGCCAAAAATACTTCCTTTGCCAGTTCTTCTTGATACTCTTTTGTTCTGTCGTTTAATTTTGCTGCAATGGAATTTGTTAAATTTTCTGAAGCAGAATTAAAATCTCTTTTTCTTTTTAGATTTGGAAGCAAAGATTCATTTGGTTTAACAAATGTTCCTGGAGCAAAATAATTTCTCAATTGCAAAGAATAATCTGGAGTACTGAATGCCTTGGGCAATTTGCTTACAATATCGCAAGGACCAAGAACATGAACCAAATGCCAATCTTTTACTTTGCTTTTAAAATATCTTACTCTCACTCCCTTTTCTTTCAAAAAAGGAATTTGTGCCGTTTCTTCAGCGAGTTTTTTTGCTCCTTCTTCGCTTTTGAAAATATGCGAGTAAAATAAGAAGGGAAAATTTATTGAAAAACTTCCGTGCCTGTGTATTGAGAAGATTGGTCTTTCTGCAAATTCAACGTCAGAAAGCAATACCAAATTATCAAGGTTATTTTGCATGCCGTCCCTAACTGATGGTGATTAATAAACGTATCCAAATGGCTGTAAAGGCCTGAAACAAGGCTTATAGACGTTCTAGCCTCATTAGATATGTTTTTAAACAACCGATTTTCTAGTCATCTTATGAAGACACCATCAGCATCATACGACAGCGTAAGAGCATCAGGCAGTTAAGTTTCTTTTAATTCTTAGTAGTTTAGACAGCAGTTAATTTGTTTTTATTTTAAAAAATAATCAATAATAAAACACAGCGAGGAAACAAAAATGGAATATGTTAAAGATTTCAAATGGAAGAAAGGAATGAGTGTTAATGACTTAGTAAATCAATATCAAACAATAGGATTTCAAAGCATTGAATTGAAGAAAGCAGCTGATGTAATTGTAAAGATGAAAAAGAATAATGCAAAAATATTTCTGACTTTCACTTCAAACATGGTAACATCTGGATTGAGAGGATTTTTCTCTCAGTTAATCTATCTCAAAATGGCTGATGTAATTGTAACAACTGTTGGTTCAATTGAAGAAGACATAATGAAATCAATCGGAGAAAAATTCCCGATTGGAACATTTGATGCAGATGACGTTGAACTTCATGAAAAAGGAGTAAACCGAGTTGGAAATCTCTACATTGAAACAGAAACTTACATGAAATTTGAAGATTGGATTCTTCCTGCTCTTGACAAATTATATGCAAAGCAAAAAAGATGGGCAGTTTCTGATTTGATAAAAGAACTCGGATTGATGTTGAATGATGAAAATTCTATTTTGTATCAAGCTGCAAAACATAATGTTCCAATATTCTGTCCAGCAATAACAGATGGTTCTTTTGGATTTCATCTATATTTGTTCCAGCAAAAACACAAAGATTTCATTGTTGATGTTGTGCAGGATTTTGGAAATATACTTTTATGCACAAATCACGACGAGAAGAAAGCAGTAATTGCTCTTGGTGGTTCAGTTTCAAAACATCACGCAATATTATCTACTTTACTTAATGGCGGAGCAGAATATGCTGTTTTCATGACAACTGCGCACAAAACATCAGGTTCATTATCTGGTGCAACAACAAGCGAAGCGAAAAGCTGGGGAAAAGTAAGATGTGAAAGCGATGTTGCAACAGTAATTGGAGATGTTACAAT
>JAFGRQ010000056.1 GCA_016935155.1 Candidatus Woesearchaeota archaeon | reverse complement strand
GCTCTTATAGTTATTCCTTCTAAACCAATTAGCAGTTCTTTGAAATATTCTATGCCGTGCTGCTTGCTTTCAAACAAATCCCATAGTTTTGTATCAGTTTCGGTTGAAAAATGATGCTTTTTATCTACATAATATATCTTCGGCTTTCCTTTGATTCCGCCTTCACATTCTATTCCAAATTCTTCCCGCCTCATCAAACTGATGAATTCTTTTTCATTATTTTTTATTGCAAATATCATTTTGTTTTGGAATTTTGTCGTCACTGGGCCGGATTTGAGTGCGTACTTAAAGAATTTTTCTATGCCGCCTTTGTACTGTTTAAATTCAAACGATTTATCCTTAAAGATTATTCTTGGGAGTTGCGGAAGTGCCGGCGCTTCGCAAGTAAGGAAAATCATGCTGATTTCCTTTCTTCTCGACCAGGAAATATTTTTAAAAAAGATACGTCTGTCAGATGATTTGCAACTCAATGGTTTCCTGAATTTAAAAAATCCCGCTGCAATTAAGGCAGCCGAGAGCAGTCCTTCAATGATATAAATTAAAAATCTTCTGTCTACAACGTCGATTGTGTAAGAGGAAGTAGCAAATACCTCCGTATTATCGCTGATATATTTGGCAGTCGCTTTAAGGACGTATCTTCCTCCTGACTTGAACGGATTTGCGAATTTTCTTGTTATGCTGGCGCTCGTCTGCACAGCAATCGAATCTCCAAACTCATCAATTATTTCCCCGTCTTTTGTTACAATCTGTATTTTAAGGCAGACATCAATCCTTTTGCCTGTTCCAAGGTTGTAAAGCTCAATTTCTACAGGCAGGTCTTCTCCAACATAAATTCTATCGTATGCGGGGGAAATTCTCACATCAAGAAGCCCTTGTTCAGAACTAAGCACATTTACATTAACACTTAATGTGGTTGTTTTGGAATCAACCTGTATGATTATGCTCCCATAATATCTTCCCGGAATAGCGTCTTTTTCAGCTTTTATTTTCAACAAAATATCTCTTTCTTCTCCTCCTGAAAGTTCAAATTCAGAATTTTCAAAAGAAATAAATTCGCTTATTTCTCCTTTTGTTTTTATCTTTATTGTTTTTGTAGTGTCATACGGGTTTTTTACATTTATGGCGGATTCATCAGTTTCTCCGGGAGAGATTTGAAAGAATAACTGCTGTGCAGCAATTCTTTCTTCCGGCGCTTCAATCATCTTTTCTATTATTGTTTCGATAATTTTTGTGGACGAACTTGTGTGCGTTACAGTGTTTGTAACGACCACTGTTGTTGTGCAGTCAGCAGGACATGTGGTGCCTGTTTCTGCTCCGTTGCAGACTCCATCTCCGCAGACTGCTACAAAAACCGGTTCAGCTATTTTGTATGCTGAAAATGATGTTGTGTTTATTTCAAATATGTCCCGAGCAGCATTCTGCGCAACACCCGTTGTCACATTGCTCCATGTGCTTGAGCAGTTTCCGTCCGTGAAATTCCACGAACTGCATTTGTAAACACTTAGATTTCCTTCATATGTATATGCGGCGTCGCTGTAGTTCATTATCAGTGTTGCTGAAGTGTAAGTTGTATAGCTGGTATTTATCGCAACAGTAAGAATATTTCCAGATTCCAAATTTACATATCTTTTGTAATTTATCGTATTGTTGAAGTCAACAGAATTATTTATGCTTTTCAGCGTAACTTTTGTCAGTTCTTCATCTAGTAAAAACTCATAGTCATAAAGAAAGTCAGTAAGATATTCATATGTGCAGGTCTGGCCGCATGTAAAATTGTATATCTGAAGGAATCCGTCAGACAGGTAAGTTGTTATGAGCCCGGATATTTCGTTATCTGTGCCGTTGAAAATTGTTGTTTCTAAAATTGATTTATTGTAACCAGCCAAAAATATGTCTGCAGAATCAAAATAATCAGACGAATTAACAATTTCTCCGGAAGTATCATTTGCAAAAAAAGTTATATTGTAAACCCCCTTTATTGGGGGAGTGTAGTTCATAGGAAGAAATTCAGTTGCGATACTTCCGTTTGGGAGCGTTATTTTAGCAAATTTTTTATCTATTGAATAGCCGCTTGTGGCATTCATTGTTGCGTTGAATGTCGCATCAATAAGAACCATTCTTGTTGCAGGAGTTATGTTTATGTAATTTATTTGCAGAGGAATCCTTATGGTTAACGCCGCAGTTGTATCTGATGTATCTGCATTTGCTGAAAAAACATGCATAAAGAAAATCAACAGAATAAAAACAACACTAGTTTGCAGAATTGCCGCCGAAACCCTCTTTTTTCTCATTGTCTTTAAATACATCCTGTCTTTCTTTCTTTTTAAAGATATCCTTGATTTTTATCCATAACCACTTCCAGAAACCATGCTTTCTTATCCTCTCGATTTCCCTGTCGATGCATCGTTTTATGATTTTTGCCTTTATTCCGGCATAGAAGAATGTTGTAAGAATGATTAAGGCAAATAGGTAATTGAGCCACTTGTTTTTTGCATAGAAATTCTTTATTGTACTAACAAGCCACCCAAACATCCCCTTTGCTGTTTTGTAAATGAAATTGCCCGCTTTATTTATGAATGAAGGGGGATAATTGTATTCAATCTCGATATTTCTCGTTACTTTTTGAATTAAATTTAGTGCTCCGCTTCCCTCTCTGGACACAGATGCTGTTATTCGTAAATCATATGTTCCCGGAGTCAATTCAGATGAATTTATGTATATTCTGGAGCCCTCATACCCGTCTTCTCTGGGGTTTCCTCTGTGCAATACATCCAGGGGAGGATAAACAATCATCGTTGGCGGTTTTGCAGCAGCGCGTTCGCTGAGCGCTCCGTCAAAAGAAATAGAATAATTTCCAATGACTCCTTCCTGGTTCAAAATCATGATATCTATGAAGAATTCATCACCAATAAACGCATCAAAGTGCTTAGAAGGAGGCATTGCAAGACCTATTGCATATGACACAGGAATAAGAAAAGAAACAAATACCATCAATACGGCTAATTTAGGCTTAATCATAATGAAAAAGAAAATAAGTTAGAATAAAAACCTGTTGGTTTATCCGATTGTCTCGATTGATATGTTTCCTCTGTATTCCTGCTGAGTGACTCCTGTAGGAGTGTCAATCCAGAAGTAAACGTTCTGAGCACCAGACGCCGCTATTCCTGCAGCAATTACTGCAGGAGCAGTAGTCAATCCAATTTTTCCAGCTCTTGTTCCGGAATCTGTAATTGTGACATTCCAAGTAACGTTTCCGATACCGATTATTTCACTTCCGTCTGTCTGGCCAACCAAATAAGTTCCATTTATGCTGTAGTTTGCGAGCACGTTTCCTGTGTTATTAAGTACAAGAGGGAAACCATTTATGTTTTCAGAATATACGCCGGCAACGTATGTTCCATTTTCTGCTCTTTGTGCAGTCTGGCCGACAGTTTGATTACCGAAAATGATAGGTGAGTTATCTATTCTTGTACTCAAGACAGCATTAACAGTGAATGTTGTCATATTTATTGTGGTAGTGAATCCGTCAGAAATCGTTGTGTTAAAGTACCATGTTCCAACAGGAGCCGTTGCAGGAAGTGTGAATGTGTTGTTTGTATAGAAGTCTCCTTCTAAAACCAAACTAATCAAATCGCTTTCAGCACCGCTCGTTGTATTGTAATATGTGATGTTTACAAGCAATGTGTCGCCATTCGCATCAGAAACGTTAACCCGCGCAGTTATTGTCTGCCCAGGCAGTGCAGGATTTGGAGTTGCATTTGCAAAAATCATTTGAGGAGCGGTATTAGTGATGAAAACGGTCATGTATGTTGAATTGTAAAGTGTTGTTGCAAATCCAATCTCAAAAAGGAGCAATCCTGCAACGACAATAAAGAAAAACATTGTCACATTAAAACTATCTGCCTTGCTGTTTGTGTCCATCTACGCCTCTTCTAAGATATTGTTTAAAAGAACTGATTGGTTTATATACTTTTCTTTTTTGGCTTATAAACCACCTCATATATAATAGTCTCTGTCAAGAATTCTCTGAATTTCCTTGCTTGTTTTGTCTCCAACACCCGGAATTTTCTTCAATTCCTCTTCGTTTGATGTCATCATTTTTCTAATGCTTCTGAAATTATGAAGCAATTCTTTTGCCATGCTTGGACCAACATTTGGCAAGCTTGAAATAATATATTCCTGCAGTTCTTTGTCTGTTATTGGTTTTTTTTGATGCAATGCGTGTTGTTTTCTTTCAGGATCTTGCTCTCTTTTTGCAATAATGCGAAGCATTTCTGCAGTTTCTTTGTTGTTTTTTGTCTGAATGATTGGAATTCCATAAGAAACAGCAATTGTTGAAAGCATACCTCTTATTGCGTTTGGATGAAGATTTCTTTGCGAATAAAGGTCTTCAATACCTTCAATAATCAAAATTGGCCTTTCATATTTAACCAAATATTTAAGCTGTTCAAGAAGTCTTCCGTCTATTATTGAATCAACAAAATCAGAAACTGTTTTTAGTTCAACAATGCACCTGTCGCTTAGTTGGTAATCTCCAACATCAAGCCTTTTCAAATCAATTTTAATTCCGAGTTCAATGAGCTGCTTCATTATTCCGTTTTGTTTTTCTCTGTCATCGCACATTATTTTTATTTCTTCCGTCTGTTCAGTTTTTATTTTGTCATTTGAATTTAGGTATTTGTTTAGACCAAAATTATTTTCACTCAATGCAACATCTTTCTTTATTGTTTTGAGCATCCTGTGCATGGCATTTTCCTTGTGCTGCGTGCTCCAGTGATATGCCTCGTCCCTTGTTTTATTTGCCATTAAAATAATAACCTTTCCATCATTGAATCTTCCGGTCCTTCCTCTTCTTTGAATTGTTCTTATTGCAGATGGAAGTGGCTCGTAAAACAGAACCAGATCAACATTTGGAACATCAAGTCCTTCTTCAGCAACAGATGTTGCAATTAGAACATCAAATATTCCGTTTCTAAAATCGTCAAGAACAGCTTTCTGCTGCTTCTGAGAAAGTCCTGTGTCTCCTTTTTTAGCTTGGCCGACAAAAATCTGTGACTTTATGTTCATGGAATCGAGTTCTTTTTTAATTCTTACTGCGGTGTCTCTGTAATGAGAGAAAACAATCATTTTTGTATTTTTATTCGATTCAACTATTTTTCTAAGCTCACCTAATTTTGGATGTTCAATGTTGCTTTCATGAAGTTTTTTTGTCATTTCAAGAACAATTCTGAAACTTTCATCTGCAACAAGGTTTTTTGCAGCTTTTGAAAGTCCTTTGTTTGATTCCTCGCTCAATTTTTGAAGATAGATGTAAAGAGCGTTAATTCCTTGTGTTTCGAGCAGTTCAAGGGCATGATGTATTTTAGTTGCTTCCGCAAGCAAGGAAATGCTTTTCATTAGCTCCATGCTTCTCTCTCCTGAATTTATTTTTCCGTGCAATTCTGCCTGCAGATTTAGCAAATCTGTTTTTCTAATTAATGTGCTGTTAAGATAACCGAGCTTTTTCATCTCATCTAATTTTGAAAAGTAGCACTGCTCTATTGTTTTTTTAATGAACATGAATGAAAGAGGCAAATCAACTTTAATCCAGTCAATTTTTATCTTGTGAACATATTCCTTAACATCAGAGTCGCTTTCTACTCTTGTTTCAACATTTTCAATGAACAAATTTCTGCACACCTCGCTTATTTTTTCCATTTCAGAGCCAGGACTTGCCGTTAATCCCAAAATTCTTGGATATTTTGATTTTTTATGATATTGCTGAGCTATGAATGAGTATGCATAATCTCCAACTGCTCTGTGCGCTTCATCAAAAACAATCAGAGAGACATCAGACAGGTTTATTTTATCGCTTATGATGTCATTTTCCAATCCTTGAGGTGTTGAGAAAATTATTTTTGAATTTTTCCAGAGTTCTTCTCGTTTTACTGGACTTGTTTCTCCAGTGAATATTGTGAATTCGCTTTCATCATTTTCAAAATGTTTCTTGAATGTATTGCAGTGCTGTTCTACAAGTGGTTTTGTAGGCGCAATCATTAGAATTTTTGATTCGGGATAAATTTCAAGGCGATGTTTGGCAAGCATCATTGCTAACGCTGTTTTTCCTAATCCTGTTGGAAGAACGACAAGCGTGTTTTTAGCGGTTGTTTTAGAAAAGATAGTTTCCTGATATAATCTGGGAGTTAAATTCCTCAACATAGCTTAGAAAACGTCTTTTCTGCTTTATATAGCTCACGCGAGGTTGTCCTGTGGTACTATGAGGTAATACCCACCATTTTTTGGCGAAACGACCTCTTCTCCTAATCTTCTAGAAAGATATTTTATTACTCCGAAATGCGCTATGATTAGAACATTACCTTGCAATGATTTAAGCGATTCTAAGAAAGATTCCATTCGCTGTATTTGATTCTCTTTTGGTTCGTCTATTGTGTCACTTATCTCTCTTAAACGAGAATCGTAAAGAGGAATCGTCTTCAGGCGTTTTAGAGATGGAAATAATGTTTGTTTTGTTCTTAACATATCGCTACATAAAATAAAATCATACTTAAAATTACTTAATTTGGATGATAAATCATAAGCTTGTCTTTCACCAACTTTTGTTAGAGGCACACCAGGAAATTCACCTGGCTTATTTTCTAAAGAATAATCCGCTTCTGCATGTCTGACGAAATGTATTTTCATGCAAATTGAGAACAAAGCTTATTTAATATGTTTTGGATTTATTTACACGTTCTGTTCAACTGTCACGTAATAAACCCACCAAATAATTGCGCTAAGAACCAATGCAGATGCAAATCCCATTAATGTCGGAAGGAAAGCAATCGCTAAAATACTAGAAATAATGAACGCAAATGCAAAAACATAAGTCCATCTTGATGTGTAGAGGATAAACAGCCCTTCTGAGGAATCAATCAATTTCCACCAGCTGTCTGCTCCAAATCTAATTAACGGGATGGGGAGTATTCCGAAGAACGCAATCCACAGATTGATGTCAGCAGCTTTCATCATAATTTCCCGGAAAAAGCTTTCTGACAGTATTCTGAAAATTGCAGCCAGGGCAACATTCACAAAAATTCCAAGAATTGAAATCCAAGCCATCGTATTGAAGCTCAACTGGTGCCTGTGTCCCAGTCTTGTGTGCTCAATAACGGCATAGGTTACAACTCCAAGAGCCAAAAAAATGAACTTTCCGTTTGAGATAAAACTTATGAACAGGCCCAGAATCATTCCAAAAATCCACGGCTTGAACTCAGTCTCAAATCCAAATTTGTTTGCGAGCTTCTTCTGAACAAAAAGCTTTCCAAACATTGCAATTGAAACCAAAACAAAAACCAGAATTAAATTAGAAATTCCATAAACTGCATCGAATTTATCAACACCCCAGTTTGTAAAGGAAAATATGAAAGAAATAACAAAAATTGTGATGAAAATGTCCCTCCATTCATTTTTGCTGAACTTAAGCTTCATGAATCGATTTAGGCAATAAGTGTTTAAATAGCTTTCTTTGATTTGAGAAGTTAGCACCGTTCGCGATTAGCTGTAATTGTATCACAATTCGTTGCAGTCCCGTAGGGACCATCCCCTGCAACTCTTATTTCGAAACTAGAATCAATCGCTCGCTTCTGGTGCTAACTTCTCATCAAATAGCTTTCTTAATTATACTCATCATCCCTTCTTCGTGCCCCGCACCAACGATGGCAACGACCTTTTCTTTGGGGTGGGTTTTCATTATGTGTATCAAATTGTTCGCCATTACAACGTTTCTTTCCTCAACTAAAACCTTGTAGAAATTAGGATACCTCTCTTTTACAAACGAAAGCAACGCCTTTATTGTTTCTTTGCTGGGAACTTTTGCAAGGTCTTGTTTTTTCACTTTGAGTTTTTTTAGATGTCTATTTGGCGTAAAAATTCCGGAAACAATGTCAACAAGGAATCTCATTTTTTCAGTCCAGGTTATTGTTTCAGAAAATCTTCTCAGTGTTTTGTTTATGTGCTGGTCAATCAGTGCAATCATCGCATTGTTGTTTTTTGCAGCAATAACTGCAGCTTTCATTTCAGAACCAGGCTCAACTTTTACAATTTTTCCAATGTGTCTTTCAGCCCAGGCCCCCAATGCCGCAAACAGCATCCCTTTGAAACCAACGCCTCTCACAAAAATTCCGTGTTTTTTTTGGGAAAAAAGAGCGTGAAGCCTGTCTCTGTCAAGTTCAATCGCCACAATTCCTGGTTTTTCTTCAGCAATTGTTCTGTTTACTTGGTTTATGCTGTCGCTTGAAACATGAGAACTTCCGATAAGAATGAGATTTTTGTATTGCATTTGCTTTTAAACAGAGCCTGTTTAACTACCATAGAACAGAAAACTATTTAAATATTGTTCCTTATAAATAATCATATCCAACAAGGAGGCTATAGACATGCTTAAAATACGAAAGGTAAGCGAAGTATACGGTATGAGGGTTTTCACAGATTCCGGAGATTATTTCGGAGATATTGAGGAAGCTGTTCTGACAAACACTAAAGTGGGCGGATGGAGAATCCGTGCAACAAAGAATTCTTATTTGGTTAAGATTCTGGGTAGTGCAAAAGGAGTAATCGTTCCGCATAACTTGGTTTCAAGCGTCGGAGACGTTATGATTATCTCAAAGAACGCTGTGCCAGCATACAAAGACGAAGAAACTGCTGCATAGAGTTTTCTTTTTAATTTTGTTGTTCTGTTTAGTTGTTTTTATTTCAAAATAAACTTTTAAGTTAAAATAAAAAAGCAAAAAAACATCAGATTGTTTGTTCAATCAAAATGCTTCTTTTGTATTCATCTCTTTTATTTCTGAGCTTTCTGCTTATGTCCATCAATTCAGGATACAAACTTTGAGCAGTTGCAGGAGTGAATCCAAGATTTTGCATGACACCCAAATAATCATCAGCAGTCACTTTGCATCCTTCATTCATTCCAAATACGAGATATTTTTCACGAACAGCTCTTTGCTCTTCGATATAGCCCCTCAATATTGTTCCGTACTTAGGAAATTCTTCAGCGAACTTTTCAATTCCTTCTTTGGTTCCTCTTGATTTGAGGTGGTCTTGATTATCGAAGTAGGCAAATACTCTGTCTCCATTGTATCTTTTTATATCAAAATCAACGGCTTGAGCCAATTTAGGTTTCTGCCTTTTCAGTTTTCCAGACATGCTTGATATTGGCACGTCGATTCTGTCTGTGGCAATCAGTTCGATTACCTGTCTTTCTAAGTTTTCTTGCATTTTATTCACCTGTATTCTGTGTGTTTAGGCAAGTACTTAATTTTCTGTGGTGGTAATCATTACCACAATATTTATATAGCAAAAGAACTAAATGTAGATTATGAGCACGAGGTTCCTGGAAGACGCAGGTTTAACAAAGAACGAAGCAAAAGTTTATTCTGCTTTAATCGATTTAGGACCATCTAGGGCGGGTTTATTGACAAGAAAAACAGGAATTCACAGAAGAAATGTTTATGATGCAATTGAAATGTTAATTCAGAAAGGTCTTGTTTCATACATAAAAGAAAACAACGTAAGACTTTATTCAGCAGTTTCTCCAACAAGATTTATTGAGATTCTTAAAGAAAAAGAAACTAATTTAGCTTCAATTATTCCAGAAATGGAAAAGAAGATGTCTTTCGCAGCAGAAAAGAAGCAGACAAACTTTTTTAGAGGAAAGCAGGCAATAAAATCTATATTCGACGACCAAATAAAAGAAGGAAAGGAAATTTTGATTATTGGAGCATGTCCTTTTGCCAAAGACATAGTAAAATACTATTTCCCAAGATACGACAACGAAAGAAAAAGAAAGAAAATCAAAGTAAAAGCTTTGTTTACAAGCAAAGCAGATTGCAAAATACCTTTATCTGAAGTAAAATATCTTCCAAAAGAAATGGATTCTCCTTCTGCAACAAACATTTACGGAAATAAAGTTGCAATCATTCTGTGGACAGAAGAACCAGTTGCTATTTTAATCGACCAAAAAGAAATTGCAGATTCTTACAGAAGTTATTTTGAATTATTGTGGAAGACAGCTAAGAACTAATTATCTTCTTTACTTCTTCATCTGTTGTGAATTCAACTGTTTCAGCCATTGTTTTTAATCCCTGTTCAAGTGAATCGTCATCTGAAATCAAAGCATGCGTATGCGGGTTCAGAATCAAGACTCTTTCAAGCTTTGAAAATGGATTTACAAAATAAACGGCAAAGTTTCTTCCAACACCAACAAATTCCTTCCATTTTGTTAAAAACACATTAAAGTTTTTCTTGGTATGAAAGCACACCAGCGCCCTGTGCTCCGGTTTTTTGAGCTCATCAAAAAAATTTAAATCAATAAGGAAGGGCTCAACAAAAAACACTATTTCTTTGTCAGATCTTGCAATTTTGAAAGAGTCGTCAAATTCTTCCACTCCAACAATTTTCTTTGTTATTATATCTTTGTTCTTCAAGTATCTAATCATCCATTCTTTCAGAAAACCACTTATTTTCTTGTCCATCAGTAATTTATAACCTCTTTTTATTGTTTAAAAAGTTTGCTTAAAAGCAAACCTTGCACGGCTAAGCCAGGTATTGTCCCGAGCTATGCTTGAGACTTGCTCGATTTATCGAGCATTGGGTTTTGAAGAAAGATATTTAATGGGAGCATACTTAACAGCCTTATGCCAATATTCGTAGTACACAGTCATTTTGCAAGAAATCACCATTATGACTTGAGATTAGAGTTTAATGGAGCTCTAAAGTCATGGGCAGTTCCAAAAGAACCGCCACTGAATCACGGCGTCAAAAGACTCGCAATACAAGTTCCCAATCATCCGCTAAGTTATGCAAAATTTCAAGGCAAAATTAAAGAAGGTTATGGAAAAGGAATTGTCAAAATCTGGGACAAAGGGACTTTCAAAACAATAAGCAAATCGAAAAATAAAATAGAAGTCAACTTCAAAGGAAGAAAACTGAAAGGAAGGTATGCTCTCGTTCTGTTCAGAAAACCAAAGCAGTGGTTGTTTTTTAAGGAAAAGATTTAAAACAACACACATCATTTC
The DNA here is from genome assembly GCA_016935155.1 of Candidatus Woesearchaeota archaeon. GTDB lineage: Archaea > Nanobdellota > Nanobdellia > Woesearchaeales > UBA10107 > UBA10107. The sequence goes on along the minus strand of JAFGRQ010000056.1, from coordinate 4,704 downwards.
TTAGAATATGAACGGGAACGGCGGCAGCAAACAATTCTTCTGGGAGAAGGTCGAACACTTTGTTGACAGGGCAATTCCTTACCTAATTATTGTTCTTTTCTTCATAGTTATTCTTGATGTTTTTTACAAAGAAATAGCTGAACACTATCATAATGTTCTGTTTACAGCAGACAGCATCATTATTTCGTTCTTCGTTGCAGACCTGACCTTCAAATACAACCGAGTAAGAGATATTTCAAGATTCGTGAGAACTTATTGGATAGATATTGCTGCAGTATTTCCGTTTTTCCTGCTGTTAAGACTGTTCGAAGAAATCCTGCTTATTTCAGAGCGCTCTGCATTAACATTAAGAAATCTGTTTCACGCAGGAATTGTTCTTGAAGAAGGGGTTGTAGCGAGCGAACAGGCAGCGAGAATAGCAAGGACATCCGAAGTTCTTGCAAAGGAAGGAAGATTGGTCGTTTTTTCTGAAAGACTGGCATTTTTGAGAAGGGTTCCGAGGCTGCTGAAGGCATTCAGTTTTTATGAGCACCCCAGTCAAAAAAAGACGCTGTACCACAAAAAAGAGAAGAAGAAAACAAAATAGTCAAATATCGTCCATTTCATCGAGTTCTCTGAGCAAATCTTCTGCTTTATTTGGAAGATTGTATACAACTGAGTCTCTTCCGCAGTTGGGGCACAATTTTGGACCCCTAAAATCAAGAGCACGGGAATATCTGAATGCACAATGCTTGCAGACGAACTGAACCTTTTTCTTGTTCTCAACAGGAGCAGGTATGTTTGTCATTTCGTGTTTTTGTCTCAAGGAAACACCGCCATGAAACTCCTTATCATAGCATTCAGAACAAATCAATCCAGCACCGTCTTTAGAATATTTCATTTCGTTAAGAACGACTCTTTTTTTGCAGGAATTGCAAGTCAGCTCGGCTTCTCTCATGATGGTTTTTTGATATCGGATTAATATTTAAACTTTTAGTATTCACTATTCTCCAATAATCTTAACAAGAACTCTTTTGCTTCTCTGCCCGTCAAATTCAGCATAATATATCTGTTCCCACGGGCCCAAATCCAAAGAGCCGTTTGTTACAGCCATTGTAACTTGATGCCCCATCATCTGCCTCCAAATATGAGCATAACCATTGTCTTCTCCTGTGTTGTTGTGATGATAATTGTGTTTCATTGAAGTTGATTTCTCGAGCCATTCCTTAAAGTCCTGAATCAATCCAGACTCCGCATCATTAACATAAATTGCAGCAGTTATGTGCATAGGATTAATTAAAACCAGGCCTTCTTTTATTTTAGACTTCTTGATTGCATCTTCAATTTCTTCAGTTATATTCAGAAAATCAATTCTTTTTTCAGTTTTGAAAATCAAATATTTTGTGTGGGATTTCATTTTAACGAGGGTTTGCCTATTCTGCTGCCTTTTTCACAGCTTCTGCAACATTCTTTGCAGCATTTTTGTCAAAAACAGAAGGAATTATCTGTTCAGGAGTTGGATTTTCAACAGAATCTGCAAGCGCATGAACTGCAGCTAATTTCATTGCAGGCGTTATTCTTTTGGCTTTGGCATCAAATGCTCCCCTGAATATTCCCGGGAAAGCAAGAACATTATTTACCTGATTTGGGAAGTCGCTTCTTCCTGTTGCAACTATGAAAGCTCCGCCTTTTATTGCTTCATCGGGCATTATTTCGGGAATCGGATTTGACATAGCAAAAACAATCGGATTCGAATTCATGTTTTTGACATCTTCCGCAGTCATTATGTTTGGAGCACTCACTCCAATAAAAACATCTGCGTTCTTGATAACATCTTTCAATGAACCTTTTTCTTTGTTAGGATTTGTTAATTTTGCAATTTCTTCTTTTGCAGGATTCATGTTTTCTTTTCTTCCTTGATACACAGCACCTTTGGTGTCAATCAGGATAACGTTCTTTGCACCATCACCCAAGAGAAGTTTTGTTATTGCAATTCCAGCCGCACCAGAACCAGAAACAACAATCTTGACATCAGAAATTTTCTTTTTTGTTATTTTAAGAGCATTAATTAATCCGGCCAAAACAACAATTGCAGTTCCATGTTGGTCATCGTGAAATACAGGAATTCCAATGTTTTGAAGTCTTTCTTCAATTTCAAAACATCTTGGAGCAGAAATGTCTTCCAGATTTATTCCTCCGAAAACAGGAGCAATTCTTTTTACTGTTTCGATTATTTCTTCTGTTTTTTGAGTGTCTAAACAAATAGGAAATGCATCTATGTTTCCAAATTCCTTGAACAAAACAGCTTTTCCTTCCATGACGGGGATTGCAGCTTTTGCTCCTAAATTTCCAAGTCCAAGAATAGCAGAACCATCGCTTACAATAGCAACAGAATTCTTTTTTATTGTCAATTCAAAAACTTTTTCAGGATTTTTAGCAATTTCTTTGCATGGCTCAGCAACACCAGGAGTATAAAGCAAAGACATGTCTTTTTTGTCTTTTATTTTGTGCTTAGAAACAACTTCTAATTTTCCGCCTAATTTCTTGTGCAGTTCGACTGACTCTTGGTATATGTCCATTTTAGAATTAATCGTTATCTACCCTTGGAGCCAAAATAAAGCTCAGCATAGCTTTGTCAATCGATTTGAATTCAATATGCAAAGGATAGTCTTTGTTGAACTGTATTTTTACTTCATCAGCTATTTTTGAGCCGGCAATCATTTTTTTCAGATATTCAACTGAATATTTTGCTCTGATGTCTTCGCTTCCAGTTGCATCAATTCTTGTTCTGTCGTCAGGAAGAATTTCAATTTCAGCTTTGCTTAAGTCTCCTTCGGCAACAACCATCAATTTTCCAGAGCTTGCAACAAATGAAACAGATTCTGCAACAATTCCAACGTCTTCAATCGCATCATTGAGAACCATTGCACCTGTTTTTATTGTGATTGGGAATTTTAGGTCTGGGATTTTCTTCTCCTTTTCTTCAATGTCAATCAAAGGCAGCGAGAATTTTCTTGTTGAATCGCTTTTTAGGATTATGTCTAACTTTCCATCACCAACAATCAAAGAGACAGCATCATTCGGCTTTGCTCTTCTCAGTATTTGCTTGAAATTGTTTAGATTTATTGAAATGCTCATTGGTTTGTCTATGCTGTATTCAGAGAAACAGCTTGAAAGAAGCTTGAAAACAACCATTGCAACATTTGCAGGGTCCATCGCAATCATTTCAAGGCCTTCTGGCTTTATTTTGAATGTAGCTTCATTAACTAGTTCAGAAATGACAGATATGCCATCCTTGAGATATTTGGATTCAGATAGTGTTAATTTCATGAGTGTATGCGAATGAAATAGACAAGGTCTTTGCCTTGGCGTGTTTCATGTAAGTCCCCCTTTCTGAAATAGACTTCAAGCCGATATTTAAATGTTGTGGAAGGCTAACTTTAATTAACCCCTGGCGCTTCCTTTAGAAGTTCTTCAAGTTTTGGCGCAAATCTTGGTTTCCAATCATCGCATGGTTTTTTATAGTGTTTTTTTACAGTTGGAGAAAATCCTTCGCCATAGCCGCATTGTCTTTTGGTTCTTTCAGAATCGGGCTCTTTAATTCCACAAAAATCAAATTTATAATCAAATCTAAGACTAACACACGATTGGCAACCGCCCTCTGAATAACGACGATAGATTTCGATAATATCTTTCGCAGCAGAAAAGTCTATTCGGGTCGAAATAGCTCCTTGTAACTCATATTCTCCTTTTTCTATTATCTTTAAAACATCTTTGAGTGTTGGGTTGAATTTTGGGTTAATGCAGTTCATATCAATTCTAATCTCTTGCACCATTTCTAAAATTTTTTTTGGAGAAATATTTGTCGGTTCCAGGCTTTTTATTTTTGGTTCGTACTTAACTGTTGAAACTAATGTCATGTTTCCAACAAATTTAGCTATTATTTAAACATTTTGAATGAAATATTGCCTAAAACTTTATTAAATGGCCCCCCCATCAAGCAAATATGGAAAACAAGGCGATATTGAGGCTAATAAGCTACTGTGAGGACATTGCAAGGCAGCTAAAATCAAATAAGAAAGACAGAGCACTTGTTTTATTGAATGAATTTGAAAAAGAAAACAAGGAAACATTAAGTTCAGCCAGGGAATTCAAAATTAAGTATTTGCTTTCTCTGCACAGCCATCTTGGAAAACTAATTGGAGAGCTTAGACAGAATTTAGGCAATGCAATGTATTGTGTGGACAAATTAAAAGAAACCATTGAAATTCTGAAAAAAATTACAGATCAAAGAGATGTCAGAGACCAAATAATTAAAGAAGTTATTGCTCCAATAATGAAAAGCTGGGGCTACAAAAAGAAAGAAAGAGCTTTCATTAAAAAAGAAGGTAAAATCATAAAAAAAGTTAACATATATTCGAGTCAAAACAACGAGTATTATGACGTTCAGTTTATTTTTGAAATAAGCGCAAAAGGTCCAAACATTGATTTGTATGGAGAACGACCCGACAACAAATGGTTTGAGTTGACAGAAGATACAGACTTACAGAGAATAAAGGAAGACGTTAAAGAAAGTCTGATGAGAGCAGTCAAACCATTCTTGGATAAGATTAAATGATTATAATGTGGGCGGCAGGAGCTTCGACGAAGTCGAAGATTGAAAATCTCCGATTTTCATTTTCGAACCTGCGAAGGCACTAAGCCAACAGCTTTCTTACAGAGTTT
>JAFGRQ010000008.1 GCA_016935155.1 Candidatus Woesearchaeota archaeon | reverse complement strand
TGCTAAGAATATAAGCAGTTCAAATGTTCCTCCTGTTTTGATGAACCCGCGAATTCTGAATCTAGAAATTGGATGAATTGGCATTATTCCTTCTTTTGTTGCTAAGTCGGCAAGCAAATGAGATTTGTAACCAACTAAGACTGGCAGTGCAAAATTAGGAAGTCCTGCTAAAAACAAAGCAATTCCGATGACTGGAAGAACTAAAAAGCTGTGGAAAAATCCTCGATGTTCAAACAAAAAATTAAATGGTCTAAACCACCTTCCTAATTTTGATTTTGGATGATCTATGTCTGGAGCAATACCTGCAATGACTGCTAACGAGACAAATAAAACTTGATTTCCTGGATGGAATAATGTAATTCCGATTAACCCGAATAGAAACGCTATCACGATGTGCGTCTTAAACATCATTTTAGAAGAATAAAGTAAAACAACTATTTAAGCTTGTCCTTCCAGCCTTCTTAATTCTTCTTCTGGGTCTGGATTCCTAAACACGAGCTGAGAAACGAACTCTAATCTGTTGAACATTGTGTTCTTGTTTACTTTGCCTATCACTTTTACAATTTCCCCAAGCAAATCTGTCTTTAACTGTTCAACTTTTTCTGTGCTTTCCTTCATTGAAACTAGCTCTTCTTCTGTTTTTCCTGTCAGGTTTGTTGCCTGATTCTTGAAGAATACCGCCCTTATTGTTCCTGTTCCGTCATCAATGATTGCATTCAGCACAAAAGAATATTTCGGAGTGACTTTTCCATGCTCCTCGCAGACAAATTCTCCTTCCCCCTGAACGTTTCTTGCTCTCTTGTTGCAGAAAGGGCAAACTTCGAAGAATCTTGGCTCGAAAGTTTGGACTATCGTTCCTAAAATCTCTACATTTGCTTCATTATCCTGCAGGGCCTCTATTTTTTTTCTGTTTCTTTGAATCTGTGTGATTTTAACTTCCCCGACACTTTCTCCGGGCGGGTTTATCTCTATTTTTGACTTGTCATTCAGATGGACTTCTTTCTGTCCGTTGTTTTCCTTCACATAAGCATCATCAATTTGAACTATGTCTCCTTCTTTCAATGTTTGAATTTTATCAACTAAATCATTCCACGCAACAATTCTCGTTGTTCCTGTTTCGTCTCCTGCTGTGAATGATCTTACCTTTCCTTTTCTGTTCCCCTTGTCAAAAGTTCTTTCATCAAAAACTTTCTGTACTTTGACAAGAAGACTGATTGAATGCATTCCTGGAAATGCTTTGTTTACAGAAACTTTTCCCGAAAATTGCTCTATGATTTTGACGCCTAGTTCATTTGCAATAATGTGTGCTGCGCCGTCTTTGGAAATTAAACCAGACAATTGCTGCATTTTTTCTTCTATTTTTTCATTGAGTTCATTTTCAGAAATACCTGCATCCTTCATTATCTTGGCAGCTACTTCCTCGTATGGAATATTCATTCAACACCCCTAACAAAACATGACTTTAGGTCATTTAAATAGTTTTTCTTTAGAAAAACTCAACACGGCCTTGCTGGGTGCTGATTCATCTTATCATTTCAGCAAAACAATGCTTTCTTCAGAATATCGAGATTCGGAAATTGCGTCTTGATTTTCGTCTTCCGCGATGACTAATAGGCAGTATGCCTTGTCCTTATTTGAGATTTGAATAACCGCCGAGTCTAAATTGCCGGAAATTGGTGTTATTCTTGTATTTAGTGCATTATTTATTGCGATTGATGCATCTGAAAGTGAGCAAGAATCTCCTATTGCCTCGGAAAGGAAAAAAGAATAACCTCTCAAATCCGTTAAGTCCGAATCATCTGTGTTTTTTGTCGGTTTCACTATTTCTAAATTGAATGATGGGCGTATTTCATCAATAGGTTCAACCAAACTGGCAGTCAACCCCAAAACCGGGCCAGGCCTCAGGTTATCCTTCGCTTCGGCCAAGACAGATTCGACGACTGTCTCTTTGTTTCCTTTTTCATCGACAGGAACTACTGCAAAATAATATGAACCTGCTTTTGTCATTGCAAATTCTTTTTCTGTCTGCATTTTATCAAGAAATACTGCACCCGAAATGTCGCTGAATTTGATTTCAGAATAATATACTTCATAAACCGATGCTCCTTCTGCGGGTTTCGTTATCTCGACAATCATGACAGAATCTGCATTCTCTTTTGCTTTTATATCAAATCCTGCTTTTTCCGGAGGAACTTTGTCCTCTGGAGAGAATGCGACCTTGTAAATCAAAGGTTCGAAGATTCCGTTCATAAATAAAATGAATTTTGACTGGGCGCAAATTCTGTATTCTTCCGAAGAAAGTTCTATTTTTGTCAATTTGTTTTTGTCAAAATTTCCTGTTAAAAAGCTCAGCGTACTTAATTTTTCCTCCGGGCTCAATTTGTTGTACAGAACAATATTTCCATCGTAGTTTGCAGAAAATCGTGTTCCTCCGCTCGTGCATTTTATTTCTGCTCTTTTGTTTTGAATATCCAGTTCCATCTCTTCGCAAGTCGTTGACTCAAACTTATCTTCTTTGAAGAATGAATGAGTAGGATACCCCTGCGCGATATTTTCTGATGCAGAATCTGTTTTTATCTGCATGGTGTTTGCTGCAGCGTCGCGAGCAATTTTTATGTTTGCTCTCATTTCGGCGGTCAGCGGAATTTCACAGTATCCTTCTTTATTTGAGTTCAGGCACAACGTTATTCCTTCAACCAAATAATTGAATGCACTTTCTTCCGGAGTATCACAGGATGCTGTCCATTTCAATTTTAGTTCTGCGCTTTTTTCCTTCAATTTGTTTGAAATGCAGTTTGTTTTATCTCCCCCTGAACACTCCTTTGAAACTTTCTCTGAAATTAAGTTCAAGTCCGAAATTACTTGGCTGAATTCACTGAAAGAATAATCCAGGGTTGCGAAGAAATTTGATTTCAGATAATACTGCATGCTCCCCTCGTGATTTGAGACGTCTGCTGCGGAAGAAATAACTTCAACATCTGCTTTTGCAAGGCCTATGCATGATGCTTCTTTTGATGCAGCTTCTCCATATCCTGCAAAAACATCAATGTGAGGTATTCCTTTTTTCCAATCGGCAATCATCGCACCACCGGTATCTTCTGCGACATAAATTCCGCTCCAAGAATCACAGCACGCCTGGTCTTGACAATCCTTGTATGTTATTTTTATTGTTGAACCTTTCGGAATCATATCGAACGAAACTGCAGCTGTTCTGTGAGCGACCAAGTCTGTTCCTGATGCTGTTTGTTTTTTTGTTCCGATTTGACTGGTTTCTTTTGAGTGAGTAATGGTTTCATAATAATAATAATCTCCATTTATACCCAAACCAGTTCCTTGACACAAAACATCTTCATAGAACCCTCTTTTGCTTTCGCTAATCGAACAAAATCCCGTTCCTTCTCTTTGTCCTTTTTCTGTTGGTAATTCTCCTGTTGACCAAACATCGTAATCAGATTCCAATGAAACTCTGTAAGCGGTCATTTTAACATCCTTGAAAATAACTCCTGTTCCAAAAACAAAAGGCAGTTTTGCGATTCCTCTCAAAGAAATTGAATCTGTGCTTCCCTTTCCGGAGCAGAACTGAATTCCTGTTCCGTCTTCATCATAACAGCTTGCTGCAACTTCTTTCAGAAACATTTCTTGAGGGATTTCAGGAAGATAGCACAGAGGATTTCTGTCATATGTTCCTTCTCCAACGTCTGCAGTAAAGTCGCTGCTTAAATAAACCTTAAAGTCCAGATGCGGACCTTCTGATGAACCTGTGTTTCCTGATTTCGCAACAACATCACCCCCCATTACTTTGTCTCCTTCCTTCACTAAAACTTCTTTCAAGTGGCTCATTCTCGTGTATAAATCATTGCTATGCTTTATTATAACATAATTTCCGTAATTTCCGCATTTTCCATCACAGGAAGACGGGCAATTCTTGTCAAAAATGCTGCAGGCACATGCACCGGTCCAATCAGAGCATATTTTTTCAACTACGCCGTCAGCTGGCGCCTTAACGTCTGTATTTTCTGCAGCATAAATATCTATTCCGTCATGCCACTGCCTTTTTCCGGCAAGATTTCTATACCCAAAACACGAAGAAATCATTCCATTCACCGGCCACTCCATTTTCGGACTGCCTGCCTGCGCTGCATTTTCTTGTTCTTGTGTTGTTGACGAAGACTTGCTCGAAGATTCGCTGAATGAAATGTCATAATTCTCTTTGAATAGATTTGCCTTGGTATATGTCAGAAGCACTTTGTCGAATTCTGTCTTGAAGTTTGCCAAATACTTTTGTTTTACATCATCGAGATTAACTGCACAGGTGCTGCCCAGCCTCATATAACCTAAATATGTTCCGCAGCTTGACGCATCGCTTACCGTCTCATATAGAGCATTTTTAGCTGCGACATCCGCACTCCTTTCAATAAAAAATTGCGCTTTTTCTGCGTCTTTTCCAAGCATCAGTAAACTGAGCTGTTTGTTTCCAATAAAGTCGTCCACTTTTTCCACTGACAGCCACATAAAGATGAGACCGACAACTATCAGAAATCCGAAAACACTCATGGTGAGCACTACGCCTGCTTTTTTGTTCACTTGTTGCATTTCTTTATTTGCACCGCCATTGATTTTCCGTTTTCCATCGGAATGTATGCCGTTGAGATAATCCCCATTGAACATCCTCCAGAACGTATTATGTCCTGCTTTCCGCTCGGATATAGAGCAATTATGTCATAAAATGCCAATGACTGCTCCGCTCCGGTTATACTTCTCAATAATTCGAATGTTCTTTGGCGGCTTTCTCCTATCGCATAAATGTCCGCCAGCGCTCTTCTCTGGGAATACTCCGGTTCATTTCCTATTATCAAGAATAAATCTGCAATAATCATTTTTTGCTCTTTCATAGTTTCAATTTCTTTTTCCTGCAAACCGGAATATCTTTTTTCTCTTACATATGTTGTGTCGCTTACTGGCATCATTAAATAATCCAAAACAAATCTGTCCTGCGAAAGAATTGTTGTTTTCTCCTCGGCCTTTTCCTTCACTGCATCTTTTTGAAGGCCAACATAAAATCCGAGGAAAAAAAGCACAACAACAAGTATTACAACAGAAAAAATCAAATCCCCTGCATCAAAGATTAGCTGCCCCTTTTTATTCATCTAAACCTCCGACACCAACCAACAGTTTCCCTGAATACATTTTTCCGCCGTCATAAACTAAAACAAGGATGGGATATTCTTTATCCCTGATTTTGTAATTTTCGCTCGCGATTTTTTCCTCAATCCCATTGTACTGCAATGTCAAAAAGAATTCATACGGGGAGCCTGAGTTTTCGAGATAGCAGGAATTTAATCTGTCCTGCGTGAATTTTGAAGCGTCTATTATTCCAGAATATATGTTTCCTGTCTGAGAGTCAACATGAGCAAAGCAGCCGGATGTCCCCACGAATCTTTCGACATAACTGTCAATATATGCATTATCATGTGCAAACAGCGTCGCAGCATCCAAATCAAAAATTATCCATTTTATTCCAAAAAACAATGCAGTGAAAAATATAAGAGCGAATACAAAAAACAGTGCTTTTCCTCCGATTTCGAAGCTTGCTTTTTTCGGTAGTTTCATTTATTCCCCGTGCCTCAAAGAAATTGTGCTTCCTTCTTTGTCAAAAATAATGGTGTTTGTCTGCTTCGGAATGAGACTTACTCTATTTTCGGCTATCGAAATTGACGTTGATTCTCTGTAGGGTGTGCTAATTGCACCCAATATTGCTGTTTCATCATCAGAAATTAGTTTTAGAAATCCCCCCAAAACCAAAATTGTTTTTTGTTCAGGGATATTTACGGCAACATAATTAACAACAGCATCTCCCGGCAAGGCATGCAAAGCATCAACCATCAGTGCTGCATCCTTTGCAATGAATTTTTCTGAAACTTTCGCTCCTGAAACAGTATTCTTTGCGACACCGACCATTGCAATTATCACGATGACTGCAATAACTAGCTCGAAAAGCATTAGAAGCTGCGTTACACCCCTTTTATTGATTTGCATCAAAATCACTTAATTTCTCTCAGTATTGTTACTGTTTTTCCGTCTGTTTTTTTTACAAAAATATCCTGGCCTTCTTTTGCATATTTTGAAACGATATCAAATCCGTTAAGCAAAATCCTGTCTCCGTTTTTATCCACGCAATCATAATTTCTTGTCTTGCAATCGGTTACACTGAAGAGGATATTGACATCTTTTATTTCATAGCATATGCTGTCAGAACAAAGATATTCTGATGATTTTTTGCTGTCTATTTTGACATTTTCAAGCTCTCTGCACAAACACAAGATATTTCCTTCTCTATCTGGTTTTTTTATTTTATAGCTCGGATTTGTTGACACAGTAGATTCGCCAGCTATAATTTCTAACTGTTCGGTAAATTCAAAATAAACTTCGTCGCTTTTAAAAAATACAACAGCAGAATCCTTTTCCATAAAAAACGGCATTCCGAGAGTTGTTCCTATGTCTTTTTTCTTGACGACATCATCAATCAGTTCATTCAATGAGGTAAAATCTCTTGTTCCCTGCTTGATTATTGCCGCGTTCAGCTTGTTTGCAGCTCCCAAAGCCAGTGAACCAAACAGAATAACGAACAAAATCATGTAAACAAGATTCTGCAAAGTCATGTCTGCTTTTCTTTTTGTTCTCATTTATTCTGTTCCTGCCTTTTCTGCGGCATCCAATGCAGCCTGGTCTGCGCATCCGTCAAATTCCGGTTTTCCCATCGGAGATTTAACATCCGGACACTTGTCAATGAAATTTGCGATATTGTCGCCGTCTTCGTCTCCAAGCGCATCAAACTGTTTTTCCGTAATTTCTTTTGATTTTCCTATCTGTGTGTTGAAATAATAAATCAATATTGCAACAACAACTGCCAGAATCACGAAAATCATGATAATTTTTATTGGGTCAACTTCCGCTTTTTTGTTTTTCATGAGTACCTCCGTACGAACGAAATAGACAAACTTTTAGTTTGGCGTTTTTCATTTTTCACCTTAGCATTTTTTAATTCTTAAAAAAATATCTCCGTCGCTTATGCAGTCGTCATCTATTGCTTTTTCATTGACGGCGCATGAATTGCCTCCGCTTCTAGTTGCAATAAAGCAAACATGTTCTTTATCTGGTTTGTAAAGAAGATTTACTTTCTTGTTGTCTGTATATGGGCTATTTGGACAGCAGCCATTATCGTCTATGTCGTATTTTATTCCGTCTGCGATTATTTTTTCTTTCTCTGCAATTATAATCGATGTAACTTCAAGATATTCTTTTTCTTCTCCTTGGTCTTTATTTTTAAAATTTAAATCATAAAAATTTTCAGATTCTTTTCCTGCAACAATGCATGGTTTTATTGCAATTTCCTCGAACTCTAAAATTCTTCCCTCATCATCAACAAGTTTAATCCATGAAATCAGTTCTCCTTTTTCATTTTTTTGGTATGAAATCTCTATATTCGATTTTTTAATGTCTGAAAATTCATCCATAAAAACCAGACATTGTGAGACTGGGGAGTCTTTTGCCGTCTTGAAAGCGCCGACAACTTTATTGAATATCTGGGATGATTCTTTTGTGGGGGTTAAATCGAGGAGTTGTGTCCTTTCTTCCTGTTTTTCGGCAGCATTCGGCGTTATTTTTTCAACTCCCTTCTCCAAATTGCGCATCAAAAACGCCAATATAGCAAAAACAATCAGCAGATAAATAACAAACATTATGAACTTGATGTCTCCTTTTCTGTTCATAGAAACCCTCCGAAAAAATTCTTGACGGTTTCCATCATTTTATCTTTCAGCGATGCTGAGTAAAAAAACAGCCAGAGCAGGAAAAGCAGAGCTAAAATGATAGTTAGAATAATCCAGAACGGCCCCGTATCTGCTTTTTTACTTGTGCATGACACAGTGCTCACCCCTCATCAGTTCTTCAAGAGGAACAACATATATTGATGAAACCTCTCTTTCGCTGAAAATTTTTGCTGCGATTTCCCCCGCATCATCAGATAAGAAATATGCGCCGGTCACTGCACCCACTACCACAGCTCCCCCGCACGCTGCCCAACCAACAGCCGGAATAAAGCAAAAAGCTGCACTCAGTACTGCACCGCCCCCCGCTGGAACAGAAATCCATGCACCCGGTTTAACAGTTGGAGAGCCAAATGCAATCGCATAAGTTTGTGGAGCTTCTATATCCGACAAAAAAATATTTCCTGTTCCTCCTTCTGATTTTTGAATGTAGTCAAGATATGTCACTGGCTTGTCTGCAGTTGAATAATATGAACCTTCTTCTGCTACAAACTTGTATGTTGTTTTGGCAAGATAATTTGCGAATTCATTCGCCGAAATTTTAAAGTCTGGATTTTTTAGGAGCAGAACATAACGAATTGCACATTCGTGTTTCCCTCCTGCCGTTCCTTCCTTCAGCACATCTTCGAATCTCCCTTCTCCGAACTGCCACCAAGTATCTGCTATCAAATTGGCAATTTCTCTCTTTATTTTTTCATCATTTCCTGAAATTTTCATGGTTGTTGTTGGACATAGAAGAGGACTGCCTTCTTCTCCAATAACCGGAACATCCACTGCTGCCTTTTGCCTCAGAAGAACACTATTGTGACAGACCAATTTAGCGGCATCTTCGTCTTTTGAAAGAATGTAATTGACAACAGGAATCATCGCAAGCAAAAAAATAAATGCTGCAATGATTACGACAAGTTTCTCGAAAGCGACGTCTGCCTTTTTGCTCGGTTTTTTGCTCATGATGCCTTATTCACCATTACGTAAATTGCTGCAATTACAAGCAGACAAAGCATTGAAATCAAGATGACTACGATGAGAACTTCAGAGTCCCCTTTATGGTTTAGAATGCCTCTGCCGCCTCTCTTTTGCATATTAGACAAATGGCTTTTAAATATATTTAAATGTATCTATGGGATTTATAAGAAAAAAGAAAAAGGAGAAGAAAAATTAAGAGAGCTTAATGCAGCAAACTTCATCGTTCTTTTCACAGTCTGTATTCGATATGATTGGCCGGCCGATACAATCTTCCTTGAGCAAACATTCGCCAAATTTGGCCCCGCAATCTTCTGTTGTTTTTGATATGTCTGATGACTTGCTCCCGAAAATAAAAAGAACAATGACCATGACAACGAGAGCTATGGCTGCTATGATAATTACATTCAAAGCCATTTCTGCTCCTTTTTTGCCCAATCGAAACTTGTTTCGATGGGTACAGCAAAGCTTTGCTTTGATTGTATTCATTGTGTTGCTACCTTCAAACAGCACACTCCTGGTTCTCCGTCAGGAAGCTTGCACTTTATCGATGGATTTGGTGTTAAGTAATCCTCTGACCCCACATCAATATCGCCGCAACGCTCTGCACATATTCCTCCTTGTATCGAGCAATCAGCAGTACTTTGGCTGAATACACCAATTCTTCCAAGGAATATCGCCGAAAGAACAACTAAAACCATCAAGCCGATTGCAGCTATGATGATAACGTTCATAGAAATTTCAACGCCCTTCTTGTTCATCTAGTCACCTCTAGGGGTTTAAAGCCCCTATTTATATATAAATCTTACTCAAATCACCATGATGGACTGCTTTTGAACTGCTTTGGCAGTTAGTGACATATTGTCAGAACGACCCTTATCATCCCATAGTCTCCCGTAAAAGGGAAATGACTTGAATCCTTTTGGTCGCCGATACAAATATTCGTTATCCTAATCTCATTTTCTTCAATCGGTGCCGTGTCAGGAAAATCTATTAGTAGTTCATAATTATGTCCCCATTCACCGAGCGTTTGGCTGAGAAGATCACTAAGGGTTTCATTCAAATAAAAAAATAAATCTTCTCCCGATTTTCCTCCGCAGGTGAGACTGCTTGACAACGGATCTTCCAAATCTCCGATTAGCCTCGTAAATGTTGCCGAGCTTCCTTCACATCCCGCTTCAGAATACAAGAGGGTATTCAAAAAATTTTTTGGCAGCTCCTTTACCTGCACTGTTTTTGTTATGCTCTCCTGCTGGTCGGACACTGAAAACCGAATTATGAAAAACATTCCAAAAGCGATAAGAATAACTATTATTGCAAGTCCAATCATTTCCATCTGTCCTTTTTTAGCTGTAAACTGCAACTTTTAGCACCCCGAAACTGCAAATTCTTGTCTGACCGTATCCGAAATTGCTTTGACTATACTCACACAAAATAATTGGCGAATAAGTTGGCATTATGTCTTGCAATTCTTCATTTTTTTTGTCATAAATTACAAAAACTTCTTCATCTTTTTCTGGAAAAATTTTCTGAATTGTGATTGTAGAAAATTTAAAAATATTAGAGTATATGTTTACGAGATCTGGATTTTTCTCCATTGCAGAGGCTGTTGCATTGACAGATACAAAATCGTAGCAGTCTGGTGTCGCGGCACCTTGCACAGAGCATTGAAGTTCAGGCATTGACAGAACTTTTTGTGCGATTTCTATGGCATCCATTTCTGCTTTTTCTGTAGATACATCTCCTATCTTTGCCGTCTGCAGTCTTGTATAAAAAACGATTGAAAATACAAGAAGAATGAAGAAAATAAAAAGAATTATCACATTCTCTGTCATCTGTACCTGTGCTTTTTTGTTTTTTTTGTATTTCATTTTTTAATTTTCATTTTTAGTTTGAATTTTTAATATAAATTTGGGCACCCGTTTCTGACTGCATTGTCATTCTGCGAATTCAGTGCTGAGATTTCTCTCTTAACTGAAAGGTAAGAATCATAGTCCTGCAAATTAAACATATCTATTGAAATTTTCAAAAGACTGCTTGATGCATGTGTGTCGTAACTTGTGCAACACACACTTGAACTTACTTCTGTTTGTATTGATTCTAATCCTAATGTATTTTCTGAACTGCAGCCAAACTGTTCTTGACTTCGATAAATAATTTGCTTTTCTTTCATTATTTCCGCTGCTGCCATAAATCTTTTGAACGCGTTATTCATCATGCATGCATAATCATCTTTGTTTTCGGAGAATATCGCAGCATATGTTGTTGCATCTCCAAAAATAAAAGACTCGTCCGAATAAGAAAATTTTGATGGGTCGCTTTTGCTTTTTTTATAAAATTTAACTACGTCTGCGCTATTTTCCGTTGTGAAGTAAACTGCAGAAACATCGGTGTCAGAGCCTCTTATTTCTTCTGGAATGGAAAAATCTTCAGGATTTGTTTCTGTAAATACAAACCTTACTTTGTAGTTTCCGGAGGTTATTGAAAACTCATTCGGATTGAAAAGCTCCTTGTCTACTGCCTTGTACTCGGCATCCTCCTCTAAAATTGTTTCAGGAGGCATCCCATAAAATATTGTTTGGCCGAAAAACGTGTCCTCTATAAAATACTTTATTTCAGGAGAGATTATGAAAATGAAATTTGCAATTCTGAATGGGAAGGTCCACTCTTTGCTTGAAACTATTTTGTACAATCCCTTTAGATTCTCTTGAGAAAATATGAACAAATCATCTGTGAAGAGCAGGGCACTCGGCTGCGTTCTCTTTCCGGAATAAATCTGGCAAATACAGGGGTCTTCTATTATGCAGTAATATCCGATGTCGTCCGAAAACTTGACTGGCGATGTTGCAGAGCCTTCCGGCGAAGAGATTGACGAGAGAATTGTATTAAATGCGTCGAAACTCTCTGACTTTATTATTGTCTCTGATGTTGATTTTTGCTTGAGAGCGATTGTTACAAAAAAAGTCAACAGAATTGCTCCGACAATGAGAACAAAAATCCAGTTGAATTGCACTTCAATTTGAGATTTCTTCATTTACTTCATTTACTCTCCGTTAGAAGAACAGAACTTCCTTGGCCGTTCATTACTATTTTGAATGAACCCCCGATTACATCAAAGCAAGCAAATTCAAGTGTTTCGGAGCGTCTGACCGGCGGCTGCCGGGATGCTTCATCCAAGTCAATGTCCTTGCCCGAAAAGAAGGGTGTTCCTTTTGGATAAAAATAAACATTTTCCTTTAAATCCTGGCTGATTGAATTCTCTATCTGAACATAAGAATAATCTTTATTTCTGCCTGATTGATAGCTTATTTCATCCTGCACATATGACTGCGCTTCATCTGCAGGAAGACTTCTTCCTTTGAAACAAATCTGCTTCACAAAGCTTGGAACATAATATGTCTCTGATTTTTGCTGGCCATAAGAAAGTGTTTTTATGTCATTTTTAAAATCGTTGGTGAATTTTATCATCATTGTTTCATCCGCTGTTGAGGTAAAATGCGCTATTGCTTTGTATCCGAAAAGAAGTATTCCTCCTCCAACAATAAGAACCATGATGTAAATGAATATTTGCGACGTGATTTCTGCCTTTTTCATAAATTCACCTTGATTTGGATTTTTGTTTTTTATTTTGGGTTTTTGTTTTTTCTGCCGATTCGGCCGGCTTTTTCTCTTCTTTATCTGTTTCTTTTTTCATTCCTTCCTTCTTTTCTTCTTTCTTTATTGAAGGAAGCTTGCTGAAAACGTCGTTCAAATTCGATTTTGATATTGAACCGAGTTTTTCGAAAGCGTCTCTTTTTTTGGTTAATCTTTCAATGTCGCTCATTCCTTTGCCTGACTTTTCTAATTTTGAAAGCGTGTCTAGGGAGCCTTTTGATTTTAGGTTTGAAAGCCTTTCAACCGCAGATTCTTCTCTTCTCTTTTGAATTGGTTTTTGAGTTTCTTCTTTTTTGAATTTTTTAAATTTTGGAAGGGATTTTATCTGAATGTTTTTATTTTGCCTGGCTAGTTCCTTGTTCTTCATCTCTGGATTGTCTTTTGGCTCTCCGCCGAATTTCTCGAACAACTCCTTTCTTTGCTTTTCCCTGAGCGCTTTTTCCCTTTTCAGTTCTTCCGCCAATCTTCTTGCTTCATCTATTTCTTCTTTTGTTGGACCTCTGTCCTCCGGTTTTTTCATCTGCTGAGATGGAGATCCTTGCTGCGGTAAAATCATTCCGGGTTTTTGAAAAAGCGATTCCAATTCATCTTTGTGCAAATAAATCAAATAGCCTGCTCCTCCGAGAGATAAAACTGCAAGCAAATAATGCACAAACGAAGGCATCGTGAAAATCATCCAGTCGAAAAGCAGAATTAGCAAAGTTGCTCCTCCTATGATGATTATATTCAAACTTGTCTGCTTGTCTGCTTTGAAATAATAAAGCATCAAAAGTCCTGTTACAAGAATTAAAATTCCAATAAACAAAAGAAGAAATCTTCCAACTTTTGAGACTGGAAAATCAAACTCATCAAGCGGATCTGTTTTGGCGTCTATTTCTCTTTTATCAGAATATCCATCGCCGTCAGTATCTTTGTTCTTTGGATCTGTATTATGCTGATACTCTTCATAATTAGTCAGTCCGTCGCCGTCAGCATCTCCATCTTTATCTTCGGGGTCTATTCCATTTTTGAGCGCCCATTCCTCGAAAGATTCTTTTCCAGAACATGAACCATAATAGCACGAGCCGGATGTGCAGTCAGAATCTTTGCTGCAGCTCTTGCCGCCCGAGCATTTGAGGCAAACCGTGCCTCCGCAGTCAACATCTGTTTCCAGTCCGTTTGTTATTCCATCCATACATGACGACGGAGCGCACTTTCCATCCTTGCAATAGTTGCTTGCACAGTCGCTGAACAGAACACAAGATTTGTTTATTGCGCAGCCAGGACATGTTTTTCCTCCGCAGTCAACATCAGATTCGAATCCGTTCTTTATTTTGTCTGTGCACAAAGGTTTCTTGCAGATAAAATCTACGCACCATCTTTCTGCGCAGTCTGCATCTCCTTTGCATTTTTGATTTACATTGCAGCCTGGACAGTTTCCTCCGCAATCAACATCTGTTTCAGAACCGTCCTGTTTTGTATTAAAGCAAGTTGAACCGATTGCTGTGAACAGAATATTGAACGAACCAACCTTGACATTTTGAGCTCTGTCAATTGCCTCGTAACAAATCGTGTCTGGAGCAGTCAAATCTATTACACTTCCTGATTTTGTCGGCGAACAGTTTGTAGTTCCTGTATTGTATTTTAAACTTAAGCACCCAGATTCATCCAAACATATCAATCTTACTGTTCTTCCGAAAGATGTATTTGTAATGTTGTATGTAACGTACGGCGGGTCCTTCTCCATGCAAGCTATTGTTGTATTGGGATTGAATGTAAAGGAATGTGGGCTTGAAACACTCGATGTTTTTCCTGCTCCATTCATCGAGAATGCTGTTATTCTGTACTGCCCGCCCAAAGAGAGCTTTAATCCTGTTTCTGTGATTTCTCCCGTGGCGCTGAATTTATTTGTCAATGATACGTTTGGACCCGTTAAAGTATAGTTGTAGCCGACAATTCCTGATTCATTATCGAAAGATTTCAATAGTATGTCAATTTCGTCATCTTCGCATGCTGTTGCGTTTATTGTTGGAGTGGACGGCGCCGATGTATCTATTGTGATTTTTTTTGTCTCCTCCGCAAAATCTTCAAATCCGGCATAATTGCTTTTGCACCACACACGCAAATAATGTGTTCCATTCAGAAAAATGTTTTTTGCAGTTCCGGGAATAACGATTTCTCCTATTGTTAAAGATTTCATTGTGCTTATTGATTTTGTATGCACAGTTCCTGTTTCTGCATCTGCAACAAGAATTGTTTCATCTTCATAATCATCCAAGTATGCTTCGCATTCTGCCTCTTTGTTTGTTTCTGCTTTTACTTGCAGAATAGCATTTGTGACCGGCTGAATGTATGCATTCGGCAGAACTATATTTATCGAAAGGGCATCTTTTGTATCAACGACTATTTTTTGTGTAATTGGAGCTGCCTGCGTTCCTGCTAAATTTTCGCAAATAATCGTGTAAGTGTATTCCCCATTTGAATCTGTATCCGGCGGATCGTAGATTATATTATGAACAGGGGAACGGACATATGTTGCTATGTCTAATTTTGACTGCGTGCTGAAAGGATTGTTGTTTATTGAACAAAAAATTCTGTCATACTGCGAATCCGTTGTTATTTTTGATGTCGGAGGAGTTTTTATTACAGGGGTTGTTGCTTCTTTGAGGCTTACAACTGGACCGCTTTCATCAAACCCCGTGTACATTTTTTTGCTCACGTTCAAACCCAACTTATCAATACATGCCACATAAATGTAAGGAAGTGTTTCTCTTCCGTCTGAATTAAAAGCCTCGGGACTCACTCCGCTTGCAGAAACGGGAAAATCTTTTATTGTGTGGTCAGTAACCATTGCAGATTCTGTTCCGGTTACTGAAAAAGAATTAGCAAGCATCAAGTTGTAAGGAATATTGAAGTAACTCCATCTGCACATCGCATCTCTGCTTGTTCCGAGAATTATGTTGTATTTTGGTTTGCTTGAAAATCCTGTTATCGGCTCCTTAAAATAAATGTCTGTCTTGTTTATGTTGACTGCGATATTCTGCTCAAAAGTTTTTGGATTTCCAATCAAATCCTTGGCATTGACCCAAAATGTATAAAATCCGTTTCTTAGCGACGTCTTGGGAACGAAAATAAATGTTCTGTTGTCCTCTGTCGAGTTTGTTAAATCAATAACTGAATCGTCTGCAGTGTACCTTAACTCAAAATCTCCAACCCTCAGCTCCTGAACCGTTTCATTAAATGTTGCCTTGATTTCCGGCCGGACGGTGTCTGTTACTGTTATTGTTCCCACCGCGTGAGCTACAGAAATTAAGAACATGCCAAATAAAAGCAAAAGGATAGTCCTTTTCATTATGAAATTAACCCCCCTAATTTATTCTCGTAAATCTCAAGCTTACCAAATGAGGCGGTCTTCTGTCTTTTACGATGCTTATTGTTTGGGTAATTCTATTTTCTGCTGCATCTTCGAAGACAAGCTGTAAATTGTTCTCTGTTTCTTTGTAAGTATTTCCAACCAATTTTAAGTTTGATATGGTATATGTTTTTGTTTCTGAATTAAATGATGAAGCCGGCCATTTCTTTCCGTCCTGGCCAATTAAATAAACTGAGCTTGTTTCTGCTCCTGCTGTACCGCTGATTAAAGCTAAATTTTGTTCCTTTATCACTAAAGTTCCGTTAATCCTCTGAACATCATCACTCAAAATTGGATTTCCTCCCAATACAGGTGGAGTTGTATCTGTTTTTGGAGCGTCTGCTTCGACACCAGTAACAGAAACTCTCTGCTGTATTATTTCATAATTTCCATCTCCGTCCTCTGAGCGTATTGTAACTAAATTCTCTCCAAGACTTAAAACGGGAAGATTGATTGGATTGGTTTCGCCGGAATCTTTAACATCATAATATTTTCCATTGACGCTCATCTGGTATTCCCTTTCGAGAAGTAAGTTTGACCAATAAGGATCTTTTATTCCATCCACAATGTAAACTCCATTAACTGGTGTTATCCCCTGCGGTGCGGGCTGTTCTTTTGCTGGAGAATGAACATACAGTGATGCAGGACGCGTATAGAAAGTGAAAGGTGGAAGCAATGATTTCACTCCATTCAAATCATACATTTCTCCCTCCGGATGAAGCATTCCTTCATATCCTTCAGGAACAGCAAATGTTCCAACCCACGTTATCGATTCATAATCTCTTGCAATGAAAGTTACGGGGAATTTTCCCGGCCCCTGGTTTCCTGATGCAACCATGTTTAAAGTTATGTTATACAAAGGTTCCGTTGCACTCACTATTATAAAATTTTCACCGCCCACGATTGTATCTATTGCATCTCCATACTTATTCTCAACAACAACTTCCGCTTCCGGCGGCTCTATGTCTCTTATTGTGAAATCAAGTCTCCTTTCAGCTATGTTTCCTAAAGTATCATTTGCAGATATTTTCAAATATGTCTGGAAATTTGCGGATGTTACTGGCCAGTTCTGTGTTGGAACAATAACTCTCCAATATTCGCTGCCTTGCGATATTCTCTGCATCAGATATTCTGCCCCAAACATATCCTCTGCCCAGACTTGATCAACTCTGCTCGAGAGTTTTCCGGTTCCGGGTTTTTCGTCTTTTACGTTTTCAACATAAAGAATCATCGAATCTCCAGAATCAACAATTGGTGAATTTGTCTGCTCTAACTCTCCAGCTATGCTCTGCTTAAAAACTGCCTCGGTTAAGTTGGGGCCGACAGAATCGTGAATAACCGTCACTACGCTTATACCGACGTTTCCTGCCGCATCCTTGGTGAAAATTTCGACCCTGTTCTTTTTGTTTTCAACCAGTTCGACAAATGCTCCATTCAACGTAATCGATGTGTCCCTGAGTGCGGAAGTAGGCACATCATAGAGCCTTTCGTTATGATGCTGAATGCCGCTGTCAACAAACACAGAATAATTTACTCCATCTGAACTCAAAGGAGAAATCTCACACCCTTCTCCGCCCGTGCAGCCGTTTGGCTCGAGAGCCGTTTCCTGTCCGAGATTGTCGATATTGATGTTTAAAAGAACATCTTTCTGATTCGTTTCAAAATTGGAATCAAATGGTGATGCCAAAATCAATTCTGGCGGAACTCCGTCAAATCTTATGCTCACTGACTTTCTCTGCTCTTTGTTCCCTAAAATATCATCTGAGTAAAATTCAAGAATCATTGACCCAGGAATTGCTGGAATGAAACTTCCATCATCGCTTTCTTTATTGCAGTCATCTCCAGAACACAAATAAATATTTCTGCATCCGGATTCTGGGGGCGAATAAGGCATTGGATAATCTTCACAAACAAGCTCCAGGTTTGGACCATTTACCCACACAGAAGTTGAAGGTCCCGAAGCAGAACTATCTGGATAGATTTCGGTTCCTTTTGTGAAGTCAATAATTCTTGTTGTAGGGGGTTCGTCATCGACCGTTACTTCAACATAGTCTGCCAAATTTCCTCTTACATATCCGTTCAATCCTTCAAACAGACATGCAACATGGAATGTTTCATGCTTTTCTGAGGAAGATTCTCCCGAGGAAAGAACATTTACAACTGAACGGTGCAAATATCCATTATCTGTTTTCGTAGCTGTCTCTCCCGTTTCAGAAAACAAATTCCATGTACTGAACTGGTTGTTGCTCTGGTTTGAAAATCTGCATTCTCCTTTGAGAAGTGTTTCGATAGAGATTTCAACATTTTCCCGGGAAGGAACAGCTTCGTCGTTCGGCTGCGGATTTGAAATTGTTCCGTCTGCATCCAGTCTGAGACGTTTTTGGCAAATATTTCCTGCACACCCCCCCGCTAGATTCCCTGCCGCATCAAAACATTTGTATTTGTAAACAACATTTATGCCTTGTGTGCTTGTTTCTGAATTGTACGTCGGTATGTTAATGTAAGAAGAGAACCATTTGTCTCTGAATTCTCCGTCCATTGTTGTGTCTGACAAATATAAATCATCTAATTTTTCATTCGTTGATTCCATAAACAATCCTGTTTGCTCATCATTTATGCAATAAGCTGCTGCATCATTTAGAGAACCAATCCCTCCATCTCTATATTCGGGAAGTTCAAGCAAAATGGTAAGAGAAACTGTGTTTGCATCAAGATTGGGGTCGACTACAAACCTTCTTGTTATTTCCGGCCCCGTGTCATCCACAACAAGATTAAGAACGTGAACTTCTTCTAGATTCTCCGCTGGATCTTTTGAAAAGTAAGTTATTGTGTAAGGACTTTCATCTTCTGTAAGAGATAGTGCTGTGCTTCTGGTCAGTGGAAGAACAGGATAAAGAACTATTCCTTTCGTTGTTTTTCTGAAATATGTTTCAATATCTAATTCGGAATATCTGTCGTCCGAAACATAATACGGCAGGATGACTGGGCCGCCCTTTGTTATCATTATTGGAATGTTTGTTTTTGGAGGAATATTGTCTGAAAGACATTCTCTGTCACCAATCGGGCAATCCGGACCGTCATATTCATTCGTATCTTCAGACAAATTATCTGCATTTCTTATGCAGCCAAAATCTTTTGAGCTGTACTGGCAAATTCCGATTTCAAATTTATCGTTGCTGTTTTGCAAAATCTTATTATCCCCAAATACTTTTTCCGGCAGTATGCTCGTCAATTTCCATGTCACATTTACATCAATGATTGCTGTTTCATCTCCTTCACCTATGCAGTCCTCTATGCTGTTGTAATCACTGCAGGCAATTTCATCCTTAGATAGGCATTCTCCTGTTGTGTCACTCAAATAACAGTCTTCTGCATAAAGCGAACAAAGAATTCTTGCTGTAGATCCTGCTGCAAAAACATCATTAGCTACAGGGGAGCGTTGATTAAAAGCGCTGCATGTTCTTTTCTCTTCTTCTGGAACGCAAACTCCGATTCCCAGTTCTTTGTAAGCACCGCTATCATCCTTCCACTCGCATTTTTCCGATTTCAAGCATTTGTTGGCGTTGCAGGCTTCCTCTGACATGTAATCATAACAAGAATCTATCGCTCTCAAAAAATATTCTTCACTTCCTTCTAAACTCGTTGCAAAACTGCAGGGATAATTTTTTTCAACTACTGTGCTTGATACATCCTTATAACAAGGAACACCATCCACATCGCAATAAAATTCGGTGCTTTCAAATTCCGGATACCTTCTATCAAAAACAAAAACTGGTGCTGGGAATGCCTTTCCTCCAAACAACGAACCAGTTCCTGTTCTGTATGCAAAAACTCCAAACGGTCTGTTGCACATTTCACAGTTTCTTATTTCTACGCACGTTGTTGTTGAACTTCCTGTGAAGCTTTCTTCTTCCATGCAAGTTTCTCCCAAAGCACATTGAGTCTCCTCGGGAATTTTTTCTCCGTTGATGCACTTGTATCTCAATCCATCATCACCGCAGAACTCTTTATCTCCGAAAAAGCATTCTTCATCGGCGATTTTTGCGCAGACTGGTTCTGAGGTAATTATTGTCGGAGTTGCTTTTCCTCCAAAATAATCTCCCTGCACAAAATAACAATAAGTTTTTCCGGCACCTGTTGAAGGCTCGACGACATCCCCAAATGATTTTATTTTTCCTTCCAAATACGGCTCAATTAAAACCGCATCGTCTATGTCTTCACTCCCCTCGCTCCTGAAAATTCTGAACGCGTCTGCATTGCAGTCCGCCAGCCAGGAGAATGTAATTTCGTTTTTGTCAACATTAAGCGGCTCATCGATGACAATCTCTCCTGAATCTCCCTCTGAGTTGCACAGAGTTTCTAGCAAAACAAAGTTAAAGACGAATGGTCCGTCCTCCCCTCCTTCAACTTCATCATGCTCTCTTATGTATTTTCCATCCAAATCATAAGCAGAGATTGCCCTGTCTGTTGCACGAAGCCTATCTGTAAAACTGAAACTCCCTGTTGCAAACAATCCCATGTCATTCGTGTCGTAAACTTTTCCGTCAAATTTCACCTGAGCATTCGGAACTGCCTTGCCGCTGCTGTCTTTTACTGTTCCTGATATTGTTATTATCGGAACCTCGTCCATTTCAACTATGCATTCGTCTGAACTGTCCTGCAAAGAGCAGCTTGCATATCCTGGATAGTAAAATTCATTTGCATGCGCTGCGACAATATCATATGTTCCGAGATTCATTCCCGGAATTGTTGCCTCTCCGTTCGTATTTGTTGGAGGAGAATTTATTGACGGTCCCTCAGTTGGAATAATCCTCTTTACAGTAAATGTGATTCCGGAAATTCCTGTTGAAGTTCCTCTCTTAACGGCTTTCAAACGGAATTGTGCGTTCTCAAGTTCTGCCGTTTCTTCTTCTGTTCTTAGTAAAATGTCATGGTCCGAATAATCTCTTGTTGAAACGTAATGTTCTATTGTGGAAGTAAACCCAGAACCGCTCGCTTTTATATTGTAATCTCCTGCTTTCAAAACAGAAATTGAATAAAATCCGTTTGCATCTGTGTAATCGTATGCTGCCCTCTGAGAATTTGAGGCATATAAAATCTCTACTAGTGCTCCAGATATTGGAGAATTATCTGAATATTTTAAAACGTTTCCCTGAATTGTTACTAATTCTCCTGTTCGGAGCTGAATTAAAACTTCCTGGTATGCTTTTGAAATTAAAACTCCGTCTCTTGTTGCATCCGCATATCCCTGGTCTGCTGCAGTTACATAAACTGTCGCAGTTCCTATTCCTCTAGGAACGTCTGTAAAAAGCCAAGTTCCTTTGCTTTCTGTTGTATGCGTCTGGGAATAAGACGTTCCGCTTACTGTAAAAACAATATTCGCTCCGGAAACTGGTTTTTCTTCTGGGTCTGAAACACTAACTAAGACAGAACTTTCTGTTTCTTCCTGAATTGTGATATCTGTAAGTGCAGAATTCATCACGGGCGTTAGAGATGGAAAATTTATTATCTTGCTTTGTCCTGTTAATTGCCCGTAATATGCAGTAACAACTCCCGGCGTTCCATCCCTGCAAGAAAGAGAATATGAACCGTCGCTTCCCGATTTATCTGAATCTCCTGTGCAATAAACATCTGCAATTACTCCATTTCCGTTGTAGTAAACATGGCCAGAAACCGTTGTTGGAAGAATTTCTGTTCCTGCGGCCGGAACATCTTGTTCAAAACATTCTTCTTGGGTCACTCCCAATTGAAAAGATTCTACCTCGGCATTTTCTAAGACGGGAATCGAATCGCCATTTGCATCTACTCCTGAACAACCTTCAACAACCCGTCCATAAACTAAAATTTTTGTCTGCCCTTCGACGCATGTTTTACAGGCATATTCGCACAAATTTCCGGGAACATTTTCACAAAGATATGGATAAACAGTTCCTTCGCAAGAAGCACCATCTAGATTTGTAGGAACACAAATATTTGAATTTGGAATATCGATGCAACAAGCTAAATCTTGTGCGTGAACATTGAAAAGCAAGAAAATAGGAAAAAACAGCACCAACAAAACTAAAACTAAGCGAATTTTGGTCATTTTCACGCTCTTTTTCTGCCGTTTTTTTGAAACGGGTCTAATATTGAAAATTAGCCTTGTTTCTTTTATAAATGTTATGCTTAAAACCGCTCAAAAGTGGTGTTTTGAGGCCTCTTGGCTCAATAAGGCCACTGGCAACTTTCATCAACCCAACTTCCGCCTGCGCTTGTGCAAAACTGCGGGTCTAAATCATCAAAGTCATAATACTCTATTTCACAAGTTTCTGCAATATACACATTTCCCACATTGTTTTTTTCATAATACTCCCTGTACCAATGTTTTGGTGAGGAATCTCCTGGTTTTTCTCCATACCAATGTCCATCAGTAAATGTCGTTGTTGTTAATGCGTCCGGACTTTTGCAGAAATCGGGTCCGTTTGATATTGTTATGCATGTGCTCACTTCATACTGAATGCAATTGTGCTTTTCACTTGGATGTGCCGCATCTGGTATTTTGCTATCGTCTTCGTCTTCTGCCTGCTTTTCATGATTTGGAAAATCAATGCATTTTTTGTCGGAGTAAAGATAGGGCTTACTTGACTCCCCGATATTGTTTTGGGAAACACAGTAATAATCTCTTATTGTTTCTGAATCCAGGCAAACATCTGAATAATCTGTTAGTGTTGTGAGTCCGCATTCACCAACTGAACATGATGTGAATGACCTAACTGTGATTTTATGTCCCATATCGTATGTAGGATTCGCGGGAAGGAAATTCCCTATATCTGAACTGCAAGTTTGGTCTTCATAACAGTTGTGGCAAATATTCGGCTGCGTTCTTGTACAACCAGCAGATGAGCATGTTGCATTGCAAAGATAATGTCCAGAGATTGAAGAAACATACCCGTTTGCATCGTTGTTGTTTAAGACGCACAAGGTATTAAGTGTGCATGTTATTTCTTCTGTTATTCCTAATTCTCTTTCAAGAGTTGTTCCGCTGTAGTCGTGGACGCAGTAAAGGGGAGACGTTGAGGGGCTTGTTTCTGTTTTTGTGTATATTTTTGAAGGTCCATAGCAAGTTCCGGTCTGCCCGGCAACAGGATTTGTTTCAACACAATTTTTGAAAATACTGAATGTTTCAGTCATTGATCCGACGCAAATATTTCCTCTCGTTCCGTCGCATTTTCTCGTAAACTGTCTTTTGATTATGTCATTTACGCTTTCAGAACTCGCCAGTTTGGTTTTGTCAGATTCTTCTCCGTTCAGCAAATCTTCCTGCATCTCTTCAACTGCGTTTGGCAAGTCTGTGTAAGGGGAAGAAAAACCTTGCGAAGTTGGATTTGAAATTAGTGAGTTTGCTGTATCATATTCATTTTTGTATTTGTCAAGGTCAAATGACGCGAATGTTCCGTATGTTGCTTCATCAAAACAAATTTTTGAAGCGGAAGAGCTGTACGGCTCGTTTGTTGTTGGATTGCAGCAGAGGTGGTCAGAAACATAAGGATTTGTTGTATTGTAAGGATACGGAGGACTGGTTGTAGTTCCCGTAAAAGGAATGCATTGTATTGGAATTGCTTCGGTGCTGCTTTCCTCTTCATAACCTCCCGCATCAACAGATGCATGAAAAAAGTATTGGTTATTTTTTCTGAAAAGGGAGATTCCGTCAATCTTCATGTCATTATATGATTTTGCGATTGTCCCTATGCCATTGTCATTCACCGGCAGGATTAATTTCTCTTCTTTTGGCAAGTCTGTGTATGAACGAAGAAAGTTTGGGTCTTCTATTGTCCATAAAAATTCATAAGTTGAAGTTCCGATATAATCTTTGTACAAATCCTGCACTCTTGCAATAAATATCATCGGGTCTTCCAGACTGAACTGTTCTGTTCCAAAAATATTTGCTTTTTCGACAACAACCCGAATTATGTCATCGACAAAAATCCTTATTTCCTGATAATCACACAGCGATGCGTCGCAGACTGTGATGTTAAATTTATGAAAACCAACATCATCATCAGTCAATTCTGCCTTTGCTTTTCCGTTTTTTCTGAAGTCGGAGTCTCTTTCCCATCTTCTTTCACTTTCTTTATCTGCATAAAAAGAAATTTGCTGAACAACATCCGGACAGAGGCTTTCTGGAGTTGTCGTGCTTTGAACAACCAGGAATTCGTCATAGTCTTCCAGCCATCCAGAATAACTGAAACTAATTTCATCCTCGTCAGGGTCAAAAGCAGACGGAGAAATCTCTGCTGTTTTTTCCTGAATCCGTTTCATATCATAAGTGTCGCAGATTTCCCTCGGTAAATCTCCCTCCAAGTAGTCCAAAACTGGCGGCCTGTTCTGGACCAAGAACTGCACGGTTAAAGGAAATGCAGGATCTGCTTTTGTGTCTGTTATTTTTACAAGGTAATCTCTTCCCATAATATTTTTCTGCACATCAACAACAAATCCGCTGTTTTCCCCGTGTTTTTTCTTTATGGCTTCTTCTGTTCCGGTTTTGATATTAAATGTTGCTGCGGCTGGAGATGTTACATCATTCACAACAGCATATCTTGCAAAATAATACGCTTCTTTGAATCTGGTAGAAATTGAACTCTGGAAATTTAGAAGCCTTACTACGGGTTGGCTTCCAATCGGAGCAAAAACCAAAGGATAATCAACTTTTGCTTTCACTTCGGAGCCCGTCATCGAGATTGTTGTTGATATTTCTCCTTCAGTTATGTTGTATGAGCTGTTTATTCCAACAAGACTTTCAAAGTCAACGCAGTCCTTGACATAATCCGAGATGTAATTTTCGAGCTGCGCCTGAACAGAAAATCTTGTGTCCCATTTTGCATATCTTGAATCGCATCCGCTCTTGAAATCCTTGCACAGCGCCGGAAGATTTATTTTTCCTATCAAGGCCCAGTTGTCAAATCTTTTATTTTGGGAAGAATATGCACAGAACGCATTTGTATCATATTCGTGCTGGTCTGAGGAGCAGGGATATTTTGGAAGAGAGGAGCTTCCATTCAAAATTCCGTATGAAATAAGATAAATTTTATCGCCTTCTCTGCCCTGAAACGCTTTTTCAGAAGACTCTGGGAGCATTAGCGAACCCCTTTGCTCAGGAAATATTTTTCCTCCCTGCTTGGATAGCAAATCTATTCCATTCTGCAGGGCCTTTTCAGTGCATTGATTTACATAAAATCTTAATGATGTTGTCTGCAGAATTTCATTTATTACTCTTTCTGCCTGAGCTCTCTGTTCCTGCCTCTGAATATTTACCGTCGCAAAAAAAACAAATCCAAATATGCTGATTATGACCAGTCCTAAAATTATGAATATTGTTAACTGCCCTTTTTTCATGAAATTACTTTATCCTTGTCTTGGCTGTCAAGTCAGGCCAGACATTATCGAAGAATGACTCGTCAGGTTCTGCTGCAAAAATCGTATCTGTTTTTATTCCGTTTGTTGTTGCTGTTGTGCACTCTACATTCAAATCTTTCTCCCTTCCTGCTACCGCCAAGCAGACGTCCGAGTCAAATCCTGTGTATTGTATTGCCATCGACGTCAGCAGTTCTCCTTCGGCCGCATCATATTTCATCTCATTTACACCCAAAATAATTTTGCTTCCTTTTTTTGCAACGTAAAGCTTGTCAAAGTCCTGGTATTTTTCAAGTGTTTCCAACGGAACGTGGCCTGAGCCTGCAAAAATTCCGCTCACTGCATTTCCCAGAGAGAAAATTGGATGGGATACAAAATCCAAAATACTTTCAAACCACGTCGCATCTATTTCCGGAACATCGCTTACTGAGTAAAACATTACCTGCTTTCCGCTCGAATAAAACAATTCTCCCGATCTTGTTGACGAATAAATTTTTTCTATTCTCTCTTTTCCGTCATCGTCTGTCGTTTCATAATCATCTACTTTTTTATCTTTGACAATCATTTCCTCTGAATTATTGAACCCGAACACCCTGTAAACGGGATATATCGTATCATTTATCGGCAGATTCAATGATGTTCCGACAATAACGTTGCTTCCAAATCTTAATACACAAATATTGTTTGTATAATCTCCCGTAAATAAGTAACCATATGAACTTTCTGAATTTATTAAATTGAAATCTATTGATTTTTCTCCCGCCATGATTGTTTCGTCCATTGCATTTTCTGCAGAATCGCAGTATAGGGAGTATTCATCAAATCCTTCGGCATATTCCAATAATTTTGCCGCAACATATTTCGTTCTTGTTGTCCAATCTCCATCCATGCACATTCTGTCCTTTCCGCCTTCATAAGACCAATTTCCTGAAACCAAACATGGATGCGTGGCATCAACATAACAGTCGGTTTCAGAAGTGCAATACCCTGTGTCTTCCATGTAATAATCCGGTTTCAACGAAGCAATATGCCATTCGCCGTCTCTTCCACATCTCAATCCCGTTTCTCCGTAAGTCATGAATATTGGAGGTTTCTTTGGATTGTTTACATATTCTGATGAATTTTCGCAAGTCGTTCCGTTCAAACAAAATGATGCTGGACAACAAAGGTTATTTATCGGCAACGCTTTTCTTTCTCCGAATTCCATTTCATTGTAGTATTCGACAGGCCATAAATTGCTCTCTAGAATTGTTGATAATTTCTTTTCGGTATCCACTTTTTCTGTATCGCTGTATTCGAATGCGTCTTTCCATCTTGGAACTGAAACCAAATTGTCGCAGTAATAATCTCCTTTATTTTTGCATAGTGTTTCTTCATTTTCCACAGATGGAGACCACATGTCTTGGTTCACCAACCAATCGAAAAATCCAGCATTGTCTTTCATGAACTGGAATTTATTTTCTATTTCTGATTTTGCATCTGAATTTAAACTGCATCCCCAGAATTCTCCGTCATAAAATAATAAATTTGTTTTATAAAAATCCGCTTCATCTACTTCACCATCGCCATCTGAATCTATTAACTTACATGTATTTGGACATCCATCGTTATTTACGGCATTTCCATCATCACAATCTTCGCCGGTATCTCTTACTCCATCAGTACAATAAGGCAATTTGCAATTGGTTCTGCAAGCATTTGGTATGCTATCGCTGTTACTTGCTCCGCTGTCGCATTGTTCTCCTAGGTCCACTATTCCGTCTCCGCAACTAGAAACACATTTTCCTGTACCGTCACATATTCCACCAATACAGGGCGTTCCGTCTATTTTAGCAAGAGTACATATGCCATTATCAAACGACAAACAACATTCCTCAAGTATACAAGCTGGAGAGCACCCGTCGCCAGCTTCCGTATTTCCATCATCACAATGTTCTCCTGGGTCTATGATGCCGTTGCCGCAAAGACCCGTTTCATCCGGAGTTGTTTCTTCAGGAAGTTCTTCTGTTTCTGAAATCTTCACACTTACATCAACTACGGTATTGTTTGCGACATACATTCCATTCCAGCATCCGCCATTGTCTTTGTAGAAATTTTCAGACAACAGATTATTTCCTTGGTCATCTCCGCAGCAAAGTGTTTGGTCTCCGTCTCCGTATGGGGTTTTTGATGTCCATTTATATGATGCTACATTATTGCAGGCATCTCTTTCTTCGTCTAAATCTGTTGTCCATCTTCCGACTTTGCTTGAACCTGTTTCCTGAGTCCACCCGTCGTTAGACACATAAACATACTTTCCATAATCGCTAACGCAAAATTGCTCTTGCAACGAAGAATCAGCAGAGGTCAAATAAAATCTGTCGACTGCAAAAATAATATAATAACGATTGTCACCGAATGCCGGCTGTGATGCCCGGTCTGTTCCCGCTTCGCTGATTAATTCTGTTTTCAAAGAGTAAAAGAATAATTCATCTATTCTATTTTTTGTCATTAAATCTGTCAGCGGAATTTTTACATGGTGCCAGTCATCATAGCTGTTTCCTGACAAAGAATACTTTATGACCAGATCATCAAAGACAGCATTACCTGAACTGTCTGTAATTTTTAGCTTGAGGTTTTGTGTTCTTCCTTCTGCTATTGCGAAGTCAAACTCAAGCGCATCGTATCCCTTCCATGAATTTATCATCAAATCGTCAAATCCGTAGCCGTAATTACTGAAATCATCAACATCAAAACCGACCCTCATTACCCTATTCCTTGTGAAATCTCCGCCATAGTAGTCTTTTACTAGTGTATTTGGTCCGCCCGAAATTCTTGAGTAATTTTTATTTGTATTTTTGCAAGATGCATATACCGGACCGCAGCATTCCGTGATTCCTCCGATAAATTCATCAGAATTTTCGTTTCCGCCCTCTTGACTGCACAGGAATCTTCCGGGATATATTTTGAATGGATCAACCCTGTTGTCTATCATCTGGTTTTCTGGAACTACAAAAGCATCTGAAAAAACATAACTTCTCGCAATTCCTGCTCCGGCAGACATTGTGACTGTTGTTATGTTCAAAGAATGTTTTCCAGCCATTAATCCTTCGGGAAGAAGAACTGGCATTTCGCTTATATTTGCAAAACTTGCCGGTCCACTTTGCAAGATTTCTATCTTTGCCTGTCTTTCATTATGGTCTGTTGACTTCCAGACAAATTCTCCGTCATCTGTATCTCCTACCAAAATAGAATCTTTCAGAATTACCGCCTCTTCTGCTGGACTGGAAACTCTTAGATTCAAGAAAATCTTACTCAGAATTGCCTCGTTTGGAATGACTTGCAGTCCGAGCTGTGATCCTGTTCCGAGTGAAACAGTTTGGTACGGCAAAATAACCGGTTCTGATATTGTTACCCCTGAAAATACGTCATCAGCATAAACCTCGCCATTTAAAATTGAACTGCCGTATTCCTCCTCTTGGTTGGGAGAATATGAATCATCAAGATTTGTTCCATAAGTTGACAAATCATCAAAACCGTAAGATGGATCAAATGGCGGATCCAAATCTGTTCCTGTGTATTCATTTAAAACGTTAAATGGAAGAAAATTCAGCCCGGGATTGCAAGCAGACCACTGCATTCCGTTTGAAATTGCATCGTGTGTTGTTCCCACTTGAAGAATTTCATACATTGAAGAAGTTGCTGATTTCCACTCCCAATTTTGTTCATCTAGTTGATCTCCTCCTTTGAATATGCAAAGATAATTTCCGTCTTGGGACGTCTTTCCTAAATCGCCTCCGTCTTTTCTAACTATTAGGATGCTATCAATCCACAAATCTCCTTTTAATGAACCATAACCTGCGCCGATGGAAAGATCTAATCTCTTTGATTGTGTAATTGTAAACTCGAACTGTATTTTTTTCCATTCGGAAGCATCATAATAAAAAACATCACTTATTACTGGATAAGGTGGTGTTTTTCCCGGTTCAGCAAAATAAACTCTGCCTACCAAAGAAGGCACCCCGTGAGCAGCAGAATAATCTCTTGGTGCAGTCAATGATGATGACTTAACATAAGCCGAAAAAACATATGTTCCGGGAGAAAATGAAACTGTTTTTTTAACATAAGCATCATTTCCTGTTTCTGCTGCAAAATTCATGTGCAAGGAACTATCTCCTGAAACTTTCTCATTTGAATCAGTGTTAACAATCATTACTCCTGCAATAGTTCCATCTAAACCATTGTGATTCATCAAAGTCCAACCATTAATCAATTCCTTCTGTTCAGCAGAGTATGAGGTATATTGAACATCTTCTTCATCGAATTTTTCTGAAAGATACTCGTATGGAATCAGACCACAACAATCTCCTTTGAATGACGAAATATTTACAGAACCTGCTTTTCCTGAGTCACCATTTGCAACATAATAACTTGCTCCTCCCGAAGTTCCGCCATTTCCTCCGCTCCCTATGTTAGGCAATATGCCCGCACCACCATAACCACCACCGAAAACCCAATCTGAATGATATTCTTTATAATCATAACCGCCGCCTGTGCCCGCTCCGCCATTCTTCCCATTTGTTGCTCCTGCTCCTCCTGAACCGCCATTTCCTCCGCTTCCTGCTCCTGGTGCCGCTCTTGCTCCACCGCCAGTTCCTGCATTGCCTCCAGCTGCACTAACAACATATGTTCCTTGACTTGTTGAAATAGTAACTGTAGACGCTTGACCTCCGGCACCGCCATATCCGCCATGCCAAGATTCTCCTCCGGTCCAAGGAACAAATCTTGCTGAACCTCCTGAACCTCCCGCTCCAACTACAACAGAAATTGTATCTCCTTCTTGAACATCAATAACGCTTTTTTCGTATGCTCCCGAGCCGCCGCCGCCGCCGGAACCATATCCGCATTTACCGCCGATTCCTATAATTTTGCCATTAAGCATAAGTGCATAACACGTCATAATTCCTCCTGCTCCTCCTCCGCCAGCACCATATGTTTCAACTAAAATTTTGTTTGTTTCTTGCGGAATTGTCATAGAATACGTACCAGATTGATCTTTATAGAACAACTCACTCATTTCGCAAAGTGGCTGTGCATGGACAAAAGAGAATAATAAAAAGAAAACCGCTGAAAACGCCACTAAAAATCTCGATTTCATCCAAACCCTCTTTGTTATACACAAAACACGATTTAAGGTATTTAAATGTTATGGGAATTAAGGCTTCTAGCCATTTAAACCGAGCACTCTGGCAAAAGAAACTAAATCATTGAAATCCCTCATTTCTGAAGGATGCCGAGCAAAAGAAGCTAATACAACATTAACTTTGTATTTCCTGCACAGCATTAAGTTCTGCATCATTCTTCCAAATAATCTTGCTCTTTGTTCTTTTGAAGCAACAAGAACTTGATTAAAGCTTAATCCGTAAGAAACTTTTTTCTTGTTCATTAATTCAGCCAAAACGTGATTTAATCCTGAATTTCTGTAATGAGTTTTGTCTTTTTTTAAATCCTGTTCAAGTTCATAAATCATTGAAGCTTTTTTGCTTTCGATTAAATTCCTGTCTTTGTTCAAATCGCTTTTGAATATGTTTTTTTCGAAACTTACTTTTACTTTTGAAGATTTTAAGTTTAAAGTTTTATTTGTAACAAAAGTTAATTCATCATAACCAAGACGTTCTGCCATCTCTATGAACTCTTCTTCGTTTCCGTTAGATATTACAACATCTTTCATTTGCACACCAGTTTCTGCTGTATTCTCTCCTCTTTCTTTAAATCGACATTCTTTGAAATGTCTTTTACTATTGATAAAATATTGCATGTCTGGCAGATTTCATTTGATGCTGGCTCGTGGCATATTGAGCATGATTTTACCTCTGAATTTAGGTATTTTTTTCTTAATGATGGTGTTTTTTCCAATGTATTTTTAACCAAATTAAATTTTCTTTCCGGACTTAATTCCAATTCATAATAAAATCTTCTTGTTCCTTTTGTTGAACATGGACACCAGCCGTAATGAACATCAAATTTTTTGATTTTCGAGTATCTTTCAACTTCATCTTCAAACAAGAAGTAAAGCGGTTTTGCTCTTTGAATAAAATCTGATTTTGTTGTGATTGGTCCTAACCGTGCAATTTGTTTTGTGTTCCCCATAAATAAAGCCATCATCATTCCGTCTGCTTCGTCATCTAAATTATGTCCCGTTAAGATTACGTTTGCTTTGTTTTTTGTTGCAAATTTATTCAATAAATATCTCCTCAATGTTCCGCAAACAGAACATGAACTTTTTTTCATTCCTCTTTCTTCCATCACTGAAACTAAATAACAAACAGAACATCCAAATTCTTTTCTTACAGATATTTCGTAGAGTTTAATTTTCTCGTTTGAGCAAAATGATTTCAGATTTTCAATACTTTCATCGGAATAACATCCTATGTGTGAGTTAACAGTAACCGCCTCAACATTAAAACCGAGAATTTTCATGACATGCAACAGCACAGTTGAATCTTTTCCTCCAGATGCTGCAACCAAAATTTTCTGATTTTTATTGCAAAGCCTAAATTTTTTGATAGTTTCATCTACTCTTTTCTCAAAGAATTGAACGAACTTTTCATCAGATAACTTGCTAGTGTCTTTGAATTCCATGAAACAAATAACAAAGCAGTGTATTATAATACTTACCAAACAGCAGTACTTTTGCCCAATTTATCTAAACATTCGAAACGGCCAGAACGGCAGTCTAAGCCACTTTAAGCCAATATAAGCTATTTTGTTTAAATAGAAACGTTTAAATATAAGAACCATTAAGGAGTGGTGAAAATGTCAAGACTTAATTCATTGTGGTTGATTTTAGCAATATTTGTTCTTAGTTTAACATCGGCTTTTGCACTAAGCGAAGACTTTACTATTCAATCAACAACGCTTAATCCTGCTGCTTGCTCTTTTTCTGTCACAGCAAACTCAGTTATTGTAACAAACACAGGAGATATTGAAAGTGTTTACTCGCTATCTGCAGTTGGTTCTGCTGGAGATTTCACAACTTATTCTGATTCAAGATTTTCATTACAGCCAGGAGAAACAAAATATGTTTATGTTTATTATGCACCTGGCAGCAGAACAGGAAATTACTATATTGAAACAACAGTAATAACTGATTTTGGAAAAGCCAAGACAATAAAACACAACGTTGCGGTTGACAAATGCACAAACGTAAATGTTAACATCAAAACTCCAATCGCAAAAATAAATCCTTGTGAAGTTGCACAATTCAGCTTCGATATCAAAAATGCGGGAGATTTCACAGAAACTTATGATTTTGGAGTTAAAGGACTTGAAGAATATGCAACATTAAGCACACCTTCTATCGTCTTGAATCCAGGAGAACAAAAACAGGTTGATGTTTTCATAAATCCTGACTGCGGAATTTACGGAAACAAAGAAATCACCTTCCTTTCATTTGCAAGAACAACTCAATATCTTGCAGAAGCTAAAGTCACGTTAGATATTACTCAAGCTTATGATTACGAAGTAAAAATACCTGCAGAAAATGTTGTTTGTAATTACAAGCAAGCTTCTGTTCCAATTGAAATAAAAAATAA
The DNA here is from genome assembly GCA_016935155.1 of Candidatus Woesearchaeota archaeon. Classification (GTDB taxonomy): domain Archaea; phylum Nanobdellota; class Nanobdellia; order Woesearchaeales; family UBA10107; genus UBA10107. The sequence continues at coordinate 1,315 of JAFGRQ010000008.1, read as the reverse complement.
TGTTAAATTCCTTAACCAATACGATGTAAAAGTTTCGGGTCCTTCCTGGCTTAAACAAGAAGCATACAAGGTTGAACTAAGCGGAAATTCAAAAGGAACAACTCAGCTTGTTGCATTAAATCCAACAAATCCGGGAGAGTACTTTGCTGACGTTAAAATTGTTTCAGTAAGAGGGGATGTTGTAAAAGAAGGAGAAAGCAAGATAATTGTTGAAAATTGTTATGATTCTGATTTGAATATTGATGTTCCTGCCGATATTTTGGTTCAAGGACACACTCAAACATACAAAGTTTCTGTTAAAAATACAGGAACAAAACAAGACACTTATGAATTTGTAATGGAATCTCCTGTTTGGGTTTCGAGCGACGCTCAAAAAACAGTTTTGAAAGCTGGAGAAACAAAAACATTCACAATAACTGCAAAGGCAAATGAAACGGGAGCTTATCAAGTTAAATTCACAGCGAAATCTGCTGAAACTGCACAGGAAATAAGCGATGTTTTGAAATTCAAAGTCATTTCACCAGAAGATGCTTACAAAGCATCAATCAAAATTGGATATTCGAGAGTTTTATTTGGTGCTGGTTCAATTCCAGTTAAAATAACAAACGACGGAATACTCCCAGCAACTTATGATTTAACAATCGGGAATGTTGCATTCGCAAAATTGGAAGCTAGCACAATCACACTACAGCCGGGAGAAACTGCTGTAACAAAAATCACAACTAATGCTCAAGAGAAAAATGAAATTGGAGATTATGTAACTCAATTAGTTGCTACGGTTAAAGGAGAAGGAATTGGATTCTCTTCAAAACTTGTAATTAAATTGAGAGAAATGACATTGATGCAGGAAATGATTGTTCTTGCAGTAAAATATTGGATCGTACTTGCTGTTGTTGCGGCATTGTTGTTGCTTGCACTGTTCTGGGCAATATTCGGAAGAAGAATTTCAAGAGCATGGAGAAATGCGAGAATAAGAAGGGCTGAAGTTGCAAAATTCAACAAAGAATTAAGAGCTAAAAGAGAAGAAGAAAAGAGAGCAGAAAAAATGCTTAAAGAAGCAATGAAGCTTCAGAAACAGCAACTAAAAGAAACCCAGAAAGCACAAAAAAGCGGATTCTGGAGTGCTTTGCTTGGATTGATTTTAGTTATACTTGCATTGGCAATAATTGCAGCAGGATTTTTGGCAGCTGCTGGTTACATGCCTTTCATTACAGAAATGTTCAAACAAAAAACAGACACAGATAAATTTGCTCCAATAATTAAAGTAAATACAACAGGATTGGAAGCTTATGGAAATACAGTCATAGTTAGAGGA
>JAFGRQ010000055.1 GCA_016935155.1 Candidatus Woesearchaeota archaeon | reverse complement strand
AGAACAGGACTTATATCTTTTTCTTTTGCGCTTGGCCAGTCAAAAAGATGTATTGATTTTTCCTTCAGCAAAAATGCTTCTTTTATATTTAGATACATTTTTTCTGTTATGAACGGGCAGATTGGTGAGAATAGCTGCAAAATATCCACTATAACATTGTATAACGTATAAAGAACCGCCTCCTTGTCTGCATCTGAACCAGTAGATGACTTCTCCCTTACCAGCTGAATATATGTTCTTGACAATTCCAAAAACAAATCCTCAACTAAATGAGGAACTTCATTTAATCTGTATTCTTCAAAAGCTTTTGTTATTTTCTTTACTGCAGAATTGTGTTTTGAAAGAATATATTTTTCCTCCATCAGCAATTTTGGTTTTTTTATTGCTGCAGGATTCTTTCCAATCGTTTTTGCATAGTCAATCATAAATTTATGCAAATTCCACAAAACACCAAGATTCCTATGCGAAACTTTCATGTCGTCCACGCTGTAATTCAAATCAAACCCGGGATTCGCGGCTCCGGTCAGATAATATCTAAGCGTGTCTGCTCCGAATTGCTTGAACACTTCTTCCGGTGAAATTATGTTTCCTGTTGATTTTGACATTTTCTGAGCTTCAGAATCATTGACAAAGCCGTGCATGTAAACTGCTTTGTAAGCTGGCTTCATCATTGTTATCATTGAAGAAACGAATAAAATATTGAACCACCCTCTGACTTGGTCTATCCCTTCTAAAATAAAATCAGGAGGAAACATTTTCTTGAACAACTTTTCATTTCCTGGATAATGCAGACAGTTCCAGCTTGTTGTTCCCGAATCAATCCATACATCAAGAACATCCGGGATTCTGTGCATTAAATTTCCGCATTTCTTGCATTTGATTGTGAGTTTGTCAACAGAAGACCTGTGCAAATCTTCAGGAAGCTTTCCTGTTTTAAGTTTAAGTTCTTTTCTTGAACCGATTACTTCGTAATTTCCGCAGCTGCACTTCCATATTGGAACAGGAGTTCCCCAGTATCTCTGCCTTGTAATTGAATTGTCCCTTAAATTAGCGAGCCATGAATCAAACTGTCTGCTTCCTGCATAATCAGGAACCCACTTTATGCTCTTGTTAAGCTCCCTCATGTTTTCCTTCAAATCCTCTACTCTGAAAAACCATTGCTTTGTTGTTCTGTAAACTACAGGATTTTTGCATCTCCAGCAGTGAGCATATTCGTGTTCAACAGGAGTTGTTGCAATTAAAATTCCCTTTTTGTCTAATTCATCTATGAACTTTTTATCATCAACTTTTGCTTTTAATCCTGCAAATTTTCCCATTGATTTTTTGAATGTTCCGTTCTCATCTAATTCATTAAACGGTGGAAGTCCATTTCTGTGTCCAACTTCGTAGTCTTCAGGACCGCATCCTGGAGCGCAGTGAACTAATCCAGAACCTCCGCTTGCATCAACATACTCAGAAGAGAGAAGCACTGAATGTAATTTAGGAGATTTCTTTTCAATTTCCTTGAAAAAAGATATCTCGTCATAAAACGGATGCTTGTACTTAAGTCCCTCTAATTTTTCTCCCTTCAGTCTTTCAAGTATCTCGAATTTCTTTTCAGCAACAGCAGGAATGAATGCCGTTAATGCTTCTGCTAAAATCCAAACTTCATCATCAACTTTTGCTTTGACATAATCAATATCCGGATTTGCCATTACTGCGAGATTATATGGAATTGTCCAAGGAGTTGTTGTCCAAACAATCAAGAACTCGTTTTTAGCTCCCAATATTGGAAATTTCAAATAAATGGAATCGTCGGTGACTGTTTTGTATTCAAGCTCATGTTTTGCGAGAGCAGTTCCGTCATTTGCGCACCAAGTTATTGTTCTTAAACCTTCATATAGTCTTCCGTTTTCGTGAGCTTTTTTTATCAGCCACCATTCGCCTTCAATAAATTCTGGATCAATTGATTTGTACGCATTTTCAAAATCCATCCAAACGCCAAGTCTCTTGAATTCATCATTCATGATGTTCATGTAATGGACGCATAACTTTGAACACTCTTCCGTGAATTTTTCGGCCCCTATTTTTTCAATTTCCTCTTTTCCCTTGATTCCAAGCTTTTTTTCCGTTGCAGATTCGGTCGGCATTCCGTGCATATCATAACCTGCTCTGTCCCAAACATCAAATCCATTCATTCTTTTGTATCTTAAAACAGCATCTTTCATTGATTTGTTCCACGCATGTCCCAAGTGAATTCTTCCATTTGTGTAAGGCGGACCGTCTAAGAAATAGAACTGCTTTCCTCCCTTGTTTTTCTTGTTAACAAGCTCGTGAATCTTGTTAGTCTTCCAAAAATTCAAGATTCCTTCTTCTACAGCTTTAAAATCGTAATTTCCAATATCGGCCATGAATTTGGATTAGAAAAGTTGTTTATAAAGGTTATTAGTGTGATTTTTAAAGGAACTTAGCATCGCTTGCAATTAATTAACAAACGACATTGAACTTTGGAATATTCCCGGCTGAACTTAGAGCACAACTCTTTTCTTTTTTGCTCCTGACAGCACAAATTTAAATGAACTCTTTCAAGCTAACCTGCTCTTTTTCAGCAGTCGCTTTTACAAAATCAATTCCTGCTGCTTCAAAGATTTTATCAACAGCAGGGATTATTTGATTTTCAATATAATATTCAGAATCGTATGCTTCCGCTTCGTTAGGAAGCTTTGCCTTTTCTCCGATTGTTCCTTCTCCTTTTCCAACAATATATTTTATTATCAATCCAGGATTTACAGGAAATCCCTGCTTCTGCATGTTTTTAGCGACAGCAACATGCGGAGCATTGGTTTCATATTTTGATAAATCTTTTTGCAGTTGAGTATAAATTATAGTTTTCCTTAATGGAACTCTTCCATTCTTCAAATCATCAATAACTTGCTTCACGTAATTAACTGCAGCAAGAGCGTTTTTTTCTTTAAGCAGATAATAAAGAACTTTTTCCTGCGTTTCTTTTGCAATCGTGCTTAAGTTTCTTCTTGATGAATCAAATCCCTGCATTTTCAAAACTCCTT
>JAFGRQ010000054.1 GCA_016935155.1 Candidatus Woesearchaeota archaeon | reverse complement strand
TTTGTATTTTTGTTTTTCTTTTCAATAAGTGAGGTAGATTTCGGAATAAGAATACTGCTGACATCAATTGTATTTTTGGTAATAGAATATCTGGCAAAAATGCTCACGAAAGAAACCAGACCAGATTTCAAAACAAACAAGGAAAAATCACTTATAGGAAAATTCGAGGAAAAACATTCTTTTCCAAGCGGACATTGCGGATATATTGCACTCCTCACAACAATGCTTAATTTGCATTATCACAATGTTTTGCTCACATCGCTTTTTACTGCGATAACAATCTCGGTTGGATTCTCAAGAATCTATACAAAAAGACACTATTTCAATGATGTTGTTGGAGGATACGTTGTGGGCATCACTTTGGGAATTCTGTCTTTCCTGATATTCCCATAAAAAGATTTATAAGTTAAGGCAGTTATTTTTCAATGATGGAATCTCAAGAAAGATTGAAGAGAGCATCTAAGAACACGTACGAAACGGTTATCAAACTAGTTAAAAAAATAAATCCAAAGAAAATTCTCGATCTCGGCTCAGGTTACGGCGGACTTGTTGAAGCTCTCGCAAAAAACGGATTTGATGTCACGGCGAGCGATCTGCATCCCGAAAATTTCAGGCTGAAGCACGTCAACTGCGTTAAAATAAATCTCAATGAAAAAGTTTCTTTTCCAAAGAAATATGATTTGATAACCTGCACAGAAGTAGTGGAGCATTTGGAAAATCCCTCGAATTTATTTTTATCTGCACATGCTCTTTTGGAAAAAAACGGAACTTTGATTGTCACGACGCCGAACAATCAGAATTGGTTTAGCAGGCTTTATTTTTTTCTGACAGGAAAACTTCCGGCAATGTGCAATCACCCAGATCATAGATTCCCGGTTTTCACGTGGCAGATTGGAAAGTTAACAAAGGGAATGTTCGAAATTAAAAAGATTTATTTTAACAGGTCTGTTGTTCCTGTTTTTCATTTCAATCTTCCTTTCAAGAATTTGTTTTTCGGTCAGAATCTAATTCTAGTTTTTAGGAAGAAATAATAATTAGGTCAATTTCCTTCAAACTCGACCAAATTGAAAACCTTATATCCTGCATTCTCCAGCTTTTTCTTCCCTCCCAAATCAGGCAAATCAACAATAAAGCAGCATTCGGCAACATTGCCGCCGAGTTTTTTGATTAGACTGCATGCGGCAAGAGCCGTTCCTCCTGTCGCAATCAAATCATCAACAAGCAGAACATCATCTCCCTTTGAAATAGCATCTTTGTGAATTTCAATTCTGTCTTTTCCATATTCAAGCTCATATTCCTCGGAAATTGTCTCTGCAGGGAGTTTTTTTGGTTTTCTTATCGGAATGAACCCAATCCCAAGCCTGTGAGCCAGCGCAGAACCGGCTATGAACCCTCTCGATTCAATTCCAACGACCGAAGTTATTTTTGAGTTTTTATAACGTTCAACAAACAAGTCAATCATGCGGTTGAAACCCTCCCTGTCTTTTAGAAGTGTTGTGATATCTCTGAACATTATTCCCTGCTTTGGCCAGTGAGGAATTGTTCTTATTTTGGATTTTATTATGTGGGGCATTTTGGTTTGTTATTTTTGTTTTGATTATTGTTTATTTTATCTATTTTATTTTTGGTATTGCATTGAGCATCAAATCAGTTACTTTGGCAACATTCTTTCCAAAAATTTCTAGAATAGCATCCCATGTTACTGGTTCTTCATCGTCTTTCCAGCAGTCATAGTCTGTTGACATCGCTATTGCTGCATAGGGAATTTCTGCTTCATTTGCAAGGGCAGCTTCCGGAGCAACAGACATGTTGATGACATCCGCTCCCCAGATTCTAAACATTTTAGATTCAGCTTTTGTTGAAAATCTGGGGCCTTCGATTGTAACAACAGTTCCTTTTTCGTGGCAGAATATTTTTAGTTCTCTGCACGTTTGAATAAGCAAATTTCGAAGGTCGTCTGAAAAGGGATTAGCCATCGGTGCATGAATTGGTTTGTGCGGTTCAAACGAATCATGGAATGTTATTGTTCTATGTCTTGTAAAATCAATAAATTGGTCGAGAATAACAAGATGGCCGCGTCCAATTTCCTCCCGCAAAGAACCGACTGCGGTTGTTGCGATAATGTGAGTACATCCTTGATGTTTCAATGCATCAATATTCGCTCTGAAATTAACGTGAGTGGGAGGAATTGTGTGTTCTCTTCCATGTCTTGCGATAACAACAACATCAACTCCCTTTATTTTTCCAATTTTTAACGAAGATGACGGTTTTCCGTAAGGAGTACTGACGTCAACATCCCTTGAATTCTCAAGAATTTCTGGATTGTCCAAACCGCTGCCCCCGATAATTCCTATCTTAACGATGTTAACCCCCTTATTTGTCTTTTTTATTTTGACGAATTCTTTTATTCGGAGTGCATTTATAAACTTTTGTCTCGGCTCAAAGCCAACATTTTTAAATAATACTTTTTTAAAAGAAAGTATGCGATTTTTCAAAAGGTTAATTGGTGTTCTGAGGAAAAAATACAATACTTTGAGGAATGTTGAAATAGGGAAAAACAGCAATATTTCAAGACTTTCAAAAATAAGCATAGGTGCAAAAGGAGGGCGATTGAAAATCGGCAGCAACTGCTGCCTAAAGGATTACGCAATGCTCCTTTCTTTTGGGGATGTATCCATCGGGAACAATTTTCACTTGGGTCAGTTTTCAATTTTGTATGGCTATGGAAAAATAAAAATAGGGAACGGGGTGATAATTGCTTCTCATTCGGTCATTGTTTCTTCAAATCACAATTATAGTGATCCTAAGGAATATATTTACAAACAAGGAATGAGCTGTAAAGGGATAACTATTGAAGACGATGTTTGGATTGGTGCAGGTGCAAGAATTTTGGATGGAGTTACAATCGGCAAAGGTGCAGTCATCGGTGCAGGTTCTGTTGTCACAAAAAATATCCCTTCTTATGCAATTGTCGCGGGCGTTCCGGCAAAAATCATAAAATACAGAAAATAAAAGAGGACAGCTTTCCGCATTTCCCGTACATGAGTACAGTACCGAGCAGAACGGAAGCCTTCTTAACTGCGGAGTTCGAAATGGGATCCGGTGGAACCAGGCTCCTATGACCGTCCAGTATAATTGAAAAATAGGTTATTTATAAAGGTTGTGATGGGTTTGGATACAATTTTAAAGACCATTTGAGGATGATTATTCATGCAAAAAAGAAGCAAGGCGTTGTTATTAACGGCAATAGCAGTTGTTTTATTCATTCTATTGAGACTTCCAATGTTGGATGCATTTTTCTTCGGAGATGAAACTGCGTGGCCTTCCTTGGTTGAATACCAAACGAGAGAAGGTCCGAACTTTTATCAGCCATATGGCCAGGGAAATGTCGGATATTGGATTGACCCCCCATTAACAGGAATTTTGCTGACTGCTTGGAGCTTTATTTTTGGATTTGGTACAGTACAGCTTCGCTTATTTTCGCTTTTATTCGCAGTACTTAATCTGATTTTTGTATATCTGATTGGAAAAAAAATGTTTAACCAGAAAGTTGCAGTTATTTCTATGTTTTTAATGGCAATATGTTATTGGAATTTATTTTCTTCATACATAATTGACAGAGATTCTTCAATAATCACTTTGGCAATATCAATGTCCGTTTATTTCTATCTGAACAGAGAAAGAAACGGGACATACAAGTCGTTGTTCATGATAAGTGCATTTGCCGCACTTGCAATGTTTTGCAAAATAACATCTCTTTTTGCTTTGTTGATAGTTTCAGCATTCCTGTTGTTTGACAGCAAGCTGGCAAAGGATTTTGTCAAGAAAAGAAAAATTTCTTTTGAGAACGTTAAGGAATTATTGTTAAAATTGGCTGCCTTGTTTTCTGTCTATGTTGTTGCGTACGTTTTATTTACGCAAATTCTTTCAATGCTTTATCCAGAATTTGCAAAGGCCTTGTTTTCGGAAACAAACCCTGCAGAATATCTCAGTTTCTCAACTATTTTTCAGGGAATCAGCAGAGAATTAGTTTATATTGTTTTGTGGGGCTCGCCTCTTTTACTCGTATTTGGTTTGTTGTCGTTGAAGTCATTCTCAAGAAAAAAGTTATTTCTACTGACGTGGATTTTAATTCCAGTTGCTATTTATTCAATCAGCAGCTATGGAGGAGCCATTGACAGATATTTGACAGTAATCGTGCCTCCGTTAGTTATACTCGCAGCATCATTTTTTGATAAAATTTCTTTCAGCAAAAAAGAAACAGCTTTTGCAGCAGTTCTTTCTTTTTTGGCGTTCCTGTTATTTAATTTCTTGAATAAACTTCCCGTTCAATACATACCGCACAGCATAGCAACGTACGTCAAGAATGCATTTTCGCTGCAATGGGGATTTATTTTTCCATTCTACGGCGTCGGCGGTCCAAATTTCATGCTTTCGTTCATCCCAATTGGATTTGCTGTTGTTTTGGGCGTTGTTTTAACTTCTTTCGCTTGGTTTGTTCTTGAAAACAAAAAATTCAGGAATTCAGCAGTTCTTGTTTTGCTTGCAGTAATGATTGGATTCCAGGTGCTTGTGATAAATGAGTTTTTATTCAGAACAACTTATCCTGATGTAAATTCTGCTGTTGACCAGATTACAGAAATTTACAACAACGAACTGGATGAATCACATAAAGGAAAGCTTTATGTCAACACGCTTTATTCAGGATTCTTTTTTACCTTGAAAAATTTAGATTTTTCAGATGTTATTTTCACAAATGACTGCAAAAACAAAGATGCTTGCTGGCAGGAACTGGCCAAAAATATGACAGAAAACAAAGGAATAGGAATTTTTGTTGATTATCCAAAAGTTTCTGATGGTGACATGAAGAAGAAATTCTTTGTTGACAATTGCAGACCATACAGAACGATAATTGACAAAGAAATGGAAATCGCTCACATTTATTTGTGCTAGTTAATGACCTAAACAACCAGCTCCGTTCCTTTTATTTATAAATCGTCTGAACCCAAACATCAACATCTTTTTAAAGGCATTAAATGGTCATTTTAGGTATGAAAACTTATACTGAAAGATTGTTCAAGGGCAGTGCCTTTTTAATGGCCGCAACCCTTCTAGCGTCATTTATCGGTTATCTCACGCGAATAGTTCTCGCAAGGAATCTTTCTCCAGCTGAATATGGTTTATTTTACGCTGTTTTTGCGTTTGTGAGCTTCTTCTTGTTTTTCAGGGACTTAGGATTGAACCAGGCAATGGTAAAGTTTATTCCCGAACTCAAGATAAAGAAAAAATACAGCGAAATTAAGACAACGCTTGTTTCGATTTTTACTTGGCAGAGCATATCGACTCTCATAATGGGGACGTTTTTCTTTATCTTGTCTGATTTTCTTGCAGAAAATTATTTCAGAGATTCAAATGCATCATTGATGCTAAAATTATTTGTCATTTACGTCATATTTAGCATGATTTTTCTGTTCCTGCAGAGTTTTTTCCAGGGATTCCAAAAAATTTATTCATATTCAAGCGCAGAATTTTCAAGAACTATGATTATGTTTGTTCTTATTTTTGTCTTCTTCTGGCTTGGTCAGGGTGTTTTCGCACCAGCTTACGCTTTTGTGCTTTCGTGGGTAATAATGTCTTTGGTAATGTTTCCAATCGCAGTAAGGACCTTTAATTTTTTTAAGTTTAAGATTGTTGATTTCTGGGGCATCACAAAAAAAGCATTCGCATTCGGATTTCCAGTCATGCTTGCAAACGCTAGTGCACGTTTGCTTACAAAAATAGATGTAATTATTTTAACTTATTTTACGACCCTTGAGCAAGTTGGTATTTACAATGTTGTTATGCCGACGGCGCTTTTATTTTTATTTCTTGCGGAATCTGCAGGAGCGGTTGCTTTTCCAATGATTTCTGAGTTATGGGCAAAACAAGACAAGGCAAAACTCAAAGAATGGATGAAAATAGTTTACATTTATTCTTTCGTAATCGCAACACCCGTTCTTCTTATGGTTTTTTCTTTTCCTAAGTTCCTGATTAATCTTTTGTTCGGAGTAGATTATATTTCAGGAGCAACGGCACTGCAAATATTGCTTGTGGCAGTAATTTTTATGATTGCTTCAAGCCTAAGCATAACAACTCTTCTCGGAATCGGAAAACCGGCAATTGCAACAAAAATAATCTTGTTTGCATCAGTTTCTACTGTCGTTCTAAATTTAATTCTGGTGCCATTGTTCGGAATCAACGGCGCTGCTTCTGCTCTGTTATTTAATTATTTCATAATGTTTTTGCTTTTCACAAGACAAACATCAAAATTTGTAAACGTGAAATTACCCCTTATTTCTTGGACAAAAATAGTGTTTGCCAGCACAATTTTCGTATTTTTGGTTTACGAAGTAAAAAAACAGCTTTTGCTGAACAATTGGATTGAACTTGCAATATCTCTTGTGTTGGGGGGAGCAGTGTATTTGCTTTTGATTTTAAAAATAACAAAAGTTGTTGACCTAAATGAAGTCAAGGGACATTTAGCTTTACTAAAATGAAAAAGACAAATTTAGAAGTAAGAAAAGTTCTGGACATGTTCGATAAGAACAAAATAAAGTACTGCATAGCAAGAAATTACGATTTTTTAATGAATGATAAAATTTACGAAGGAAAAGACACAGATGTTGTTGTTTTCAGCAAAGACAAAAACAAAATAAATAAGATTATGGGTGGCTTGGGTTTTGGAGTTGTTCCTATAAATCCATTCTCAATGCACACAGGATATGCAAAATACATTCCAGAAGACGAAAAGCTTCTTCAGTTTCATTTCCATTTAGATGGAATTACTGGAAGACACACAAAATATCTTGATGCACAGCAAATAATCTCGAGAAGCGTTCGAAAATCAGGATTTTCAGTTTCATCAAATGAAGACTTGTTTTTGATTAATCTGCTTCACTCAGTTCTTGATTTATCTAAAATGAGCGAGAAGTACAGGAAGGAATTATCTTCGAGCAGAAATATTGTCGGCAACTTGTATGTAAGACAAACACTTCTTGGTCTTTTTTCAAAAAAGCAAACGGATGCTTTGCTTAATTATGTTTCGAATAACAATTTTTCAGCAATCGAGAAATTAATGCCAAACTTAAAAAGAAGATTCGAAAACAGAAGAATTTTTAAGATTGCAAAAGTTCTTTTATGCGGTTCTGTGTGGAAAATCCATCGTCTTTTCAAATTAGCACCCCTTGTTAGTTTGATTGGAATGGACGGAACGGGGAAAACAACAACCGTTAGCTATTTGAAAGAAGCAATGGACAAAAATAGAATAAAATATTTAGTTTATTATGCCGGAAGAGGAAGAAACAACATTCTGCCGATACAGTTTTTCGGGAAAGTTTACAAAAAAGCAGAGGAAAAGCACGAAAGCAGCAAAGTTCAATCAAATCATACTAAAAATAAAACTAAAAAAACATCTCTTCTTAAAAAAACAGCGTATACAATCGCAGCACCTGTTTTTGCTTTTGATTTGTTCATGAGATATTGGTTCAAAATATTCCCTGCAAGGCTGAAAAATCAAGTAGTGATTACAGACAGATATGCAAGCGACATACTGCTCATGGCAAATGTTCCGAGATGGCTTAAAAATTTCCTTTATTTGTTTCTGCCAAAACCAACTTCAACTATTTATTTATGGAACAAACCAGAAGTGCTTCACGCAAGAAAAACTGCGCATCCTCTTGACGATTTGCAGCGACAGGAAAAAATATTTGCAGAAATAAAGAATAAAGTCAAATATGTTACAATTAAATCAGAAGGAATAGACAAAACAACAAAAGAAGTTGCTGAAAAAGTATTCAGCAGCATATTTGGTGGTGCTTGATGTATATTGAATTTTACGGACTGCCCGGAACGGGGAAAACAACACTTTCAGATTTAATGAATAAATCGTTAAATGTAAATGCAAGATGGAATTATTCACCAATTGCAGTTTTGAAGGCCACTTCTTCTTATTCAAAATTCAAATTTATGATTGCAGGCAAGTTTTTCACAGATTTCCAATTTTTCAAAGATGTGATGAAAAAACCAATTCATTTTTCAGCTTTTTTAAAAGGAGTATTTGTGAGATTCCTTGTTTTGTTCAGGCATGAGAAGAGCGGGTTTTTCATTTCAGATCATGGCCTGGTTCAAATGCTCAGCCAGAACGATGCATTAAGGGGAGCTTTGCTCAGAGACAGAAACTTTTTGATGAAAATGATAAAACTAATGCCGAAGCAGGTAAATTACGTTTATTTGAAAACAAACATTCCTCATTCAATAAAACGAGTTCTTAAAAGAGAAAAAAGGCACAAATTTTCATATGAATTCTTATCTGAATGCGAGAAATTATTTGAAATCGTGAAGAAACACAGAAAATCAAAAATAATTTATGCAAACAAGTCAAAATCAAGCGTTGTAAGAGAAATAAATACTTTTTTAGGGAAGGCAAGACATGAGTAAAAAATTGACTTCAGAATATGTGAAAAAAGAGTACAACCGCCAGGTTAAAGCAGATTATGGCGGAAATTATGAATACAACAGGTGGTTCGCTTCTTCTGAGTCTAAATTAGGTTATGAAATGCACAAAGCATCGCAAAAATTTCATACCAAAGACATTACATTTAAATCGTATTTAGAATTTGGTGTTGGACCTGGAACATGGACAGAAATGTTTGTAAAATCAGGAGCTAAATTCACACTTCTTGATATTTCAAAAGAAATGCTCAATTTGGCCAAAAAAAGATTCAAATCAAGAAAAAACATAAAATACGTTGTCGGAAACATGCTGAACTTGAGGAAAAAGAACGAATTTGATTTTGTTTTTTCTTCAAGAGCGATAAAATACATTCCAAACAAGGAAAAGCTGTTTAAAGTAATTTATGATTCTATGAAAGACAACGGAAACTGTGTTGTTATTAATCAGTCATGCGATACATTCATGCAGAGAATTTACAGATTGTTTGGAATTAAGTCTAATGATACGCTTCATCAAGGAGGAATTACGATATCGGAACTGAAAAGAATTTTCAAGAAGACCGGATTTAAGGAAGTTGAGTTATATCCTGTCGAGATTAAAGTTGGAATTCCTGGCGTTGTAATATTCAAAACATTAAGCAAATGGATCTGGAAGATGTTTTACAAGCACGAATTGAATTTCTTGAGTACTTTACTTTCTGGAAGCTATTTGGTTAAAATGAAGAAGTAATGTTGTTATAGATTCTTGATGATTGGGTGGTAGTTTCTTTCAGTGTCCAGAAGAAGCGTTTCATAAAATTTTATTATTAAAAGCATAACATAAAGTCCACAGTTAATTATGAAAGGGTATTTGCTTACTTTCATTGCAGGATCATTCAAACATGCCTTGAAATAATGATATTTTTTGTATGGTGTTTCAGCAAAGAACGTATTTACCAGCATCAGTTTGATTCCTTTTCTTTTGCAGAATGAAACCAATCCGCCATATTTGTAAAACATGGGGTTGTTTATGATTGCCAGTATAATGTCGTACTTTTTGTAGTTCTTTTTTATCAAATTCAAATCAAGAACAGAAACTTTGTTGTGTTTTTTGAGTTTGTTGTACATAAATTCAATCAAATCTTTGTAATCGTAATTGTATATTGCGATTTTCTTGCCTTTCATTTTAGAAAGTTCTGATTTTTCAAAATTATCCTCTATTTGTTTAAATGCGTTGTTTTTTACCTCTTCTTCAGATTTTCTGAAAAAATCCCTGAAATTTTTAGGAAGTTTGTTCAATTCTTCAACACCAGAAACTACGTGGCTTTCAAACTCATTTAACAGCCTTATTTTTCTATAGTTTTGAAGCAAATATCTGTTGTCCGTTCTTATTATTCTGTTCATGAACTTGTCAAGAACTTTTTTGTCATTTCCTTCAATTAGTGGTTTGAGTGATTGCGCTTTTTTATGTGGATTTTCGTATTTGAATCCCAAATAATCAAAAATTGTTTCGAACATATCAATCAGCGCAATCGGGATATCAACTTCTTTTTTCCTCACTTTCGAAATCGATGATGGAAGTCTTATGTTGAAATTAGCGTGGTACGAATTTTCGTCAACGTAGAACGAATGAGTTCTTGGTTGCAATGCCCACCCCAGATAGTGGAATTTTCCATAATCAACATATCCGTGATCTGAGCACAAAATAACGATTGATTCGTCAAATAGTTTTTGTTCTTTTAAATAGTCGAGCAATTTTTTTGAATATCGATTATTGTCTTCAAAATTACCAAAGTGAACAAACATAAGATTTGGCTTTGATTTGTCGAACTTGGATTTCATCATTTGCAAAAATTCTTCGTACGTTTCTTTTGCATTTTGTGGCTGCGGCTGCGTTGGATTAAATATGTGCAGCGTATCTTTGAACAATTCTCTGCCCGCTTCCTCTTGGGCAACAACTGAATTTATGTTGTATCCTTCTTTGATTAAAGTGTCAAAATATGTTGGATAGATTATTCCTCTTTTGTTTATATGATTAAAATCAGGATATAGCTCGGCTGCAAATCTTCCGGTCAAAATTGCGCTGATTGACATCAGCGTAGATGTTGCTGTCGTGATTGCTTTCTTGAATCGAATCGATTCCTTGTCGAAGTCAAAATATGTCTTGAATCTGCCACTCTTGTCTCTTCCTGGTTTAGCCCTTGTTCCGTCAGTTAAAATCCAGAAAATATTCGGTTTTTGCATGTTATTTTTCGTGAATTACGGCTTATTTTAAACCTTTCTGTTTATATACTGAAAGGATAATCTTTATAAACAAGTACTAGTGGTACTAGTGTGGGGTACCAGTAATATGAAGAAACCTGTTTGGGCAAACAAATCTAACGGGCAGTTGTGCGTTACAATTCCCAAGGATTCCGGAATTAAAGAAGGAGATATTGTAAATATAGTTAAAGAAAAAGTTAATACGATTGTTTATTCTGTCGTAACGGCTGATTTGTTTCACTACGGTCATCTTAGATTGCTGCAGACAGCGAATAAATTGGGAGATCTCCATATTTGCGGAGTTCTTACAAACGATGCTGTCTCTGCGTACAAATTTGAACCAATAGCAGATTTGAAAGAGAGAGAAGCAATTGTTTCTTCACTTAACTGCGTTGACATGGTTATGACTCAGGATAATTTGGACCCAACTGAAAATTTGAAAAAAATTCACAATCAATTCAAAAATGCGAAAATTGTTTTAGTTTTCGGTTCAAACTGGAAGAAGGTTCCAGGAAGCAGCTTTATCAAGAAAATAGGCGGCAAAATAGTGCAGCCAGAATTTTATGAAAAATTATCAACAGAGAAAATATTCAAAAAGATTTCCAAACAATATGGGGAGAAAGGTAATTAAAATGGCACTAACACGTCCGGAAGAAGCAGTTAAGGTTTTGGAAAATGTTGTTCGTGAGAATTCAGGAAATTTTGGAATGATAGCCAGAGCTCTTGAACATTTTGTTGCGACAGGAAACAGAGCGAAGGATATTGCACAAGTATTAAGCACACGGATGGATGGCAAAGGAGAAAATTTTCAAAATGAGCTGGAAATTGCAGGATATTTCCATGATGTTGGAAGATGTTTTGCTAAAGATAAAAAAGATCATGCATTCCACGAAATTTACGGAGCAAATTGGTTTGAACAAAATGCAGTCGCTTTGGGGATAACAGATTCGCAAGAACAGGCAAACAGGATGGCTCAGTATTTAAGGCCCCACTTCATAGTCAAGGAGCAATTCGAAATGCCAGAATATGATGTTTGGAAAAAGGGATTGGAAGGTACAGATGTAAATCTTTTGCTTCCAAAATCATGGAATGAGCTGGTAATCATTTATGCAGATTTGACTAACAATGGTGGTAAAATTATCAGTTTCGAAGAAAGAGTAGCAGACATCAAAAAAAGAGACAAAGAAACAGGAAATATGAGATTGAAAGCACTGGAAACTGCTGAAACTCGTTTGTTAAAATACAAGAACGATGTAGAACTCGCATTAAAACAAGGAGTATGTAATGGAGGTTATTTGTTAAAATGAAGACGGTGTATGCATATGTTTGCGGAGACATTCTTCACGAAGGACATTTGCTTTTCTTGGAGAATGCAAAGAAATTGGGAGACAAATTGATTGTGGGCGTATTAACAGATGAAGCAGTCATGGAAAAAAAACCAAAGCCGCTTATTTCTTTCAAAGAAAGAATGAGATTGATTCAAGCACTGAAATGTGTCGACTGTGCGGTTCCGCAGAATGAATATTCTCCGTTAAATAATCTTAAGGCAATTCAGCCGGATATTCATGTGGAGAGTACAAGCCACATAGGAAATCCGTACTTGAAAGAACTTGAGACATATTTCGGCGGAAGAATAGTCATGCTTCCTTACTACAATGAGCAGTCAAGTACATCAATAAAGCAAAAAATCAAAGACAGAGAACAATCATCAAATAATTAATTAAAAAAATAAAAAGAGGAGAGAGGTTATGAAAGAAGGACGCAACATAGAGTGCTGGAGAAATAAAATTTTCTGGTCGATATGGATATCATACGCTGCATATTATCTGTGCAGAGTTAACATGTCTGTAGCGCTTCCAGGAATAATGAAAGAATTTGATGTATCAAAGACAACGATGGGAGTCGTTCTAAGTGCATTTTTCGCAACATACGCTGCCGGACAATTCATAAACGGGCAGATAGGCGATAAATTCGGCGGAAGAACGATGATTTCGATGGGAATTTTAACATCCGCAGTTTTGAATCTTATTTTTGGATTCACAAACGGATTTTTGGGTTCAATGATATTGGTTTGGGCGCTGAATGGTGTTTTCCAATCGATGGGATGGAGCTCAAGCGTAAAAACTGTTGCTAATTGGTTCCCTCTAAGTATGAGGACAAAACGTGCAGGAATGCTTGGTACTTCTTACCAGTTTGGCAGTGCAGCATCGTGGGCATTATCTGGTTTCGTTGTAGGAATGTTCGGATGGAGATGGGCATTTTTTATTCCCGCAATAGTTTGTGCAGTTATAGGAATGAATTGGCTTATCTTTGGAAAAAATGCTCCCGAAGAAGCAGGATTTTCTCCGGTAGAGGAACATGAAAAGAAAAATAAGAACGGAAAAATCACATTGAATGGAAAGATAAGTAAAGACGAACATCTCGGATTCAAATTTACTTTGCTTAGAGTTCTGACAAAGAAAAGAATATGGGCAGCCGCACTTGCTTTGTGTGGATTAAATGTAATAAGATATGGGTTTATGGACTGGGCTCCGACTTATTTGTTTGAAGTGCAGAAAGCAGCGATTTCAACAGCAGCATATAAAGCGCTAATTATTCCTTTAGCAGGAATTCTGGGAGCGTTGTTCGCAGCTTATGCGGCAGAAAAATTCTTTGCAAAAAGAAAAGCACCGATTGCAACAATAATGCTGTTTTTGCTGGCAATAGCTTGCTGGGTATTCCCTCGAGTACCGCACGGTGACTGGATGCTTAGCTTGTTTGTAATGGCATGCATAGGTTTCCTAACATATGGACCTCATGTTTTGATTGTTACTGCAATGCCGATGGATTTCGGTTCCAGAAAAGCAGCAGCATCAGCGACAGGGTTTATTGACGGTTGGGGATACATTGGTGCAGCATTGACTGGTGTTGGAACTGGCTGGTTAGTTGATACTTTCGGCTGGAATGCGGCATTTTACTTCTGGATATTGGGTGCAGTCGGAGCAGGAATAGTAATGTCTGTGCTTTGGGCATACAACATTGGAGAAGTTAAAGGGAAATATCACTGAGTATTTTCCTGTTTTTCTTTTTTAATTTATTTTTTATTGATGTAGTCGATATTCCCTTTGTTCTTGGTAAAATCACAACTTTGCAATATTTTTTTAAGAAATCAAATTTTCCTTTCCAGTCACCACCCATAACAAAAATATCTATTTTATGTGTTTTGATATCGTTTATTTTCTGATTCCAACTATTTTCAGGTATTACTAAATCTACATATTTTATACCTTCCAAAATAGCTTTTCTCTGCTTATAGGAATAAACTGATTTCTTGTGTTTTATTTTGTTAAATTTATTCGTTGAAAGGCCAACAATTAAATAATCTCCTAATTTTTTAGCTCGTCTTAGAATATTTATGTGTCCATGATGTAATGTGTCAAATGTTCCGTATGTAATTACCTTTTTCATTTTTTATACACTTCAATATATTTCTCAATAACTTTTCTGTAATCAAACTGCTTCGCTTTTCTGTAAGCTATTTCAATCATTGTTTTTTTGATTTTTCCATTCAACACAGATTTGATTTTTCCAGCTAAATCTTCAGCATTTCTAGGTTTCGCAAAAATAACTTCTTTATTTGTTAAAAACTCTCTCAATTCAGGCAAATCAGACGTAATGACAAGCGTTTTTGAAGCCATTGATTCAAGAATGCACGAAGGCTGAGCTTCTGTAGATGTTAAATCAGGATACGGAAGAACAACAAAGTCAGCCATTGCAACATATTCCTCTATGTTTTTTGTTTTTTTGACTGGTGTTTTTATTATTTTGATTTTATTTCCGAGTTTCTTGTCTTTTATTATTTTTTCGTACGGGGCAATGTAATTCTCTCCAGAGCCAGTTACAAACAACACAGTAAACTCTTCATCTTTAATTAATTCAATCGCATCAATTAAATAAGAAATTCCCTTGAACTCAGACATATGGCCGTAATAAATCAGAATTTTTTTATTTTTCAACCCATATTTTGATTTTAATTTGTTCTTGTCCATTGGTTTGAATTTATTGGTGTCGATATAGGAAGGAACAACAGTAATTTTCTTTTCAGAAAGCCCAAATTTCATAAGTTTTCTTTTCAGCATGTTATTTGGAACAGTTACAACATCAAACAGATTCAAAAGAGGAGAAAACAAATAGGAAAATCCATATTTGGTATTTGCTTTTATCGTCTGGATGAGTTTTGCGTGTTTAGATTGCATTTTTGCACGTATTCCTCTGATTGCGAGCAAGGGAGAAGCTCCAAAGTTATGAATAACATCAAATTCTTTTCCAGATTCTTTTATTTCTCTTTTAATTAATTTCGAATAATTTAGCAATTGCAAGATTCCTTTGATTTTGCTTCCATAATATTCTGATTTCTGTCTTATTACTCTGTATCCGCAAATTTTCTCAGTCAAAGGCTGTTTCAGAATTTGATTTCCGAATATGACAACTTCGTGCCCTTCTTTCACGAGTTCTTCTGCAAGAATCTGAAGAGTTATGTTAGATGCTTCTGGAGCAAAAGTTCTAAATCCCTGAACTAATAATTCTATTTTCATTTTATTTCATCACTTTCAGCATATAGCTTTTTTCAATTCTTTCTCCGCCATCTTTTAGAGTAACATCTTTGATTATTTTGAGCTTGTTTTTTTTAATGACTTCTTTTAATTTTTTTTCACTGAATAATGTGCAAGACCATTCTGCGCCATATGCCTGCTGTTTTAGAATCTGCTCCTCTCCTTTTGTAACCGAAATGCTTGTTATCAAAACATATTTTCTGGCAACTCTTCTAAGTTCTGCAATTGCTTTTTCATAATGTGGAGCATAAGGAAGAACACTAAATGAAGTGGCAACATCAAAGGATTTATTCTTGAATGGAAGAGATTCTTGATTTGCAACTCTGAATTTAGCATTTCCAACTTTGTACGTTTTCTTGGCAATTTTAATGTGTTCTTTCGAATAATCAATTCCTGTATAATCTATTTCGTAGCTGGGAAGTAGCATCTCAAAAATCTTCGCGTATCTTCCGGTTCCGCACCCAACGTCAAGAAGACTTAATTTTTTAAGTCCTGTTGCTTTTATGAATGCAATATTTGTTTTTATGTTGTAGTTTGCATTTCCTTTCTTAATCTGCTCCATATCAAATTCGCAAACTTTCAATGTTTTTTCGGCAACACTTTTGTTTTTCCATCCGCTTATGAGTTTTTTAGTAAGCTTTCCTTTCAAAGAAGAAATTTTTGTTTTTCCAATGTACATCTTTGTAATTATTACAAACTTTATTTTGTCAATCAGATTCATTTCATCATCCCCAAAACATTTGCGAACTTAATCTTAAAATCTTTTACACTTTCTTTTTTTGAAAGTTTTTTTGCTTCAATCTTGCATCTCTTGCTTAATTTGAGGTATCTTTCTTTGTTTGACTTGAGCCAAACTATTTTTTTGACAATTTCATCGCTCTTCAACGGAATAATCAATTCCTTGCTAACTTTTTTTACAACATCTGATGAACCGCAGTGCTCAGAAACCAAAGGCGGAATTCCAGCAGCCATTGCTTCAATCACATTTACCCCAAATGGTTCGTGTCTTGCAGGATTTATATAGATGCTTGATTCTTTGTAATATTCTTCAGATGGAACAAATCCTGGTGCGATTCCTCCTGCCTCTTCAACTTTATTCTTCCAGTCTGTTTTGATGTCTCCTCCTTCCCATCCAAGAGAGAATAGCTGTGCATTTTTATGAATTTGTTTGTATTTTTTGAAAACATCAACTAAAATGTCGGTTCCTTTCGTGTAACGCATCCCCGCAATATTGCATATATTGTTGTTTTCAAACTTGGGATGCATCTTAAATAGCTTTTGCTTTTCCATGAAAGGATAAACGACCTGCGAAGGTTTATTTGCGTATTTTGCCTGCTGTATTTGCATCATGCTTGATGTTGAAATAAATCCATCAATTCTCTTAAGAAGAAGTTTAGAGTAAGTTCTGACAAGCCACGAACTGTGCTCTAGATTATAGAAAAAAGTATCCGAATTTATGCAAACAACCTTTCCTGGTCTGAAAAAAACAAAGGGAACAGTTCCAACGCCTTCAACAACGAAAACCCCAGCAAAAGGAGCATTAAAAATTCCTGAAACAAGCGATATCAATTGCGAGGCAATAGGAAATTTTTTCGTCCATAACAAAAATTTTGGAACGTAAGGAAGTGTTTTCCTGGAACTCACGCTTTTCATCCATGCTTCATGAATTGGATGTGGCTTTATGAAGAACGAAATGCCTTGAACATTGTTTTTTGATACTTCAGCTTGTTTCTTTGTCATTTTAGTCATTTCCTATCTCCAAATGTTAATAACTGCCCTGCCATTTTTGTTTTTACATGAAATTTGCGTCTTTTCAATATTTTTTCAACTTCAAAACATGTTTTTTTGCCGTTTACGATATGATATGAAGCAATTGCACAATGTTTTGTTTTATTTAGTGTGCTGTTCGCTCCTTCAAGTGCATCTATTTCCGCACCTTCAATATCCATTTTGATTAAATCTATTCTTTTGTTGTTTTTCAAAGCCTTATCAAGAGTTGTTGTTTTAATTTCAAAAAATCCTTTTCCAATCTGAGATTCCACCCCACCAATGTTCCAGTTGAATTTTCCTTCCTTGTTGCTAAGTCCTTTCTCAATCAAAACGATGTTTTTTATTCCGTTTGCTTTGATGTTTTTCTTGAGTTCTATTTTATTGAACGGGTCCGGTTCAAAAACAATAACTTTTCCTGAATCACCGACTAATTTTGCAGCAATTATTGCAAAATGACCGACATAAGCGCCAGCATCAACAATGATGTCGCCTTTTCTAGGAAAATAGTTTTCAAAATAACCCGCAATTTCTTTTTTGTCTATGCTTGGCTTTGACCAAGGAAATGAACAGAATTTAACTTTTTCATCCATGATTGTTGTTTCTTTTTTGGAAAATTTGAAAAAAATCATTGTTCTGTACACAGGAATTCTCAAAATATCCTTGAGCTTTCCTTCCGGAATGATTTTTGAGAACATAGAAACGATGCTCATTTAGTTCCTCATGATTCCAATGAACAGCGCATTGGCGCATTCATATGGGTAGTTGTATTCTCTTGAAAATGCATATTTTTTTGTTGTTTCTTTCCACTTATTGCTCAAGGAAATTTTCTTGAAGTACCATTCTTTTTCAAGTTTTATTTTGTTTTTCGCAATAAGAGAATCGATATATGGATTATATCCGATAGGAATTGTGAAAAGAAGAATTCCTCCTTTCTTGAGAATGTTTTGCTTTATGTTTTTGACTGCAAGAAGAATATTTTCTGGTTTAGATGGGGTTTCGTCCCATCCAACGTGTTCTAGCGTAGAAACGCTTACCATTATATCAAATTTCTTTTTTGTTTTGTAGTTCAATATGTCTTCGTTTATGACCCCTTTATTTTTTTCAAATTTATCGACCACTATTTGTCCATATTTTTTATAATTGTTGAGAACATTTCCTATTTCAAGCATGTTTCTGTGTTTTGCATTCATTTTGTCAAGAATTTTGATTATGATTGGCATCTCGATGGTTCGTTCAGAATTCCAGCACATGCCGTACTTGCTTAAATTGTAATAAAGTTTTTCGTTTTCAAATTCAAATTTTCTTCCTTTTCTCAAGAAAATAAAAGACGGAGCAATCATTCGGTAGATTCTGTTTCGCGCCGCAGTTATTGCATAGACAAATCCCTTTCTTTTGACCGCTTGAAGAGTTTTTTTCAAAATATATCTGATAGACTCACTCATTAAGCACCTCTTCGTAAAGTTTTTTAGTTCTTCTCGCGATTACGTCCCTGTTATTGTGTTTTATGAACTTAATAAGATGTTTATCTAATTGATGAGGATTTTTAAGAACGTTTTTTATTGTGTCCGCAAGTTTCTTTGGTGAATCAACATCTGCAGTCTTTACAACATGCCATTCCTTTTCGTACTGCGCAAATTCAGGTATTTTTGAAGTTATTATGGGAAGATGAGCTGAAATTGAGTCGCTTAGTGCTCCTGACGCAGTTATTCTTGAATATGGGAGAACAACAATATCAGCACATCTAAGCCATTGGAAAATTGCGTCTGTGTTTACATTCTGTCTGAATATAACTTTGTCCTCAACATTTTTTTCTTTTACATAATTTAACAGAAATTCGTAATATTCTTCATCCAATGGATTTCCAAGAATCATAACTTGCACATCGTCAAGATATTCTAGAGAATCAATAACTTTTTCATACTGCTTTATTTTTTTGACCCAGCCGTAAAGCATTATCGTTTTTTTGTTCGGAATATTAAACCTCTTCCTTGCTTCTGTTTTTGAAAGCAAATGCTCAACATCAGTAATGCCGTGAGGAATTCTGACTATTTTATTTTTATCAAACCCTTGCCTTATCAGCGTGTTCTCGCTGTTTGCTTCATGAACGATGATTTTATCGCTGAATCTGTTTACCGGGAAATTCATAAACTTTAAATATATTTTTTTTAGCAAAGAAAGATGTTTTGGCTCAACAATATCATGCAGGGTTGTTATAACTTTTGGTCCTTTTGGAAATTTAAGCAGAAAATAAAATAACCATGCAAATGTGCTGTTGAATTTTCCCAAAAAACTTCCGAAAACATTGTAATTGTGCTGTATGTGAAGCAAATCGCACTTCTTTGCCTTGTTTGCCAGACTAATAAAGTAAAACGGATTCATCGAAGCAGTGCTAGTATTTTTGATTATGTTTGTTTTTTGGTATTTCTTGAGTTCTTTGTCTATTCTTAACCAGTAAATCATTATCCCGCAGTTGTGCGTCCAAGGAAGAAGCACATTAATCCTGGGCGATTTCATAAAAATTTATCCCTCTCGAGACTATATAAACTAATCTGTTGAGAAATATAGATTATTCATTCAGAAAAAGTCTGAGAAACATTTATAAATAAAGTCAGAGGTTTAGAATCTATGAAAAGAGCGCTTATAACGGGGGTTACGGGTCAGGACGGGGCATATCTGGCAAAGCTTCTCTTGGAGAAAGGTTACAAAGTTTATGGTACTTTCAGAAGAATCAGCACCCCGAATTTTTGGCGCTTAAAATCATTAAAACTTCTGGACAAAATAACTCTTGTTTCTTTAGACATGACTGACCAAAGTTCAATGGTTGAGCTGTTCAGCAAGTTTAAATTTGATGAGGTTTACAATTTAGCGGCTCAAAGTTTTGTAGGCGGTTCATTTGACCATCCATTAACAAGCACAGAAGTTGATGCGATGGGAACTTTGAAACTTCTTGATGCAATAAGGATACTAAGTCCAAAAACAAAATTCTACCAGGCGTCTTCAAGCGAAATGTTTGGAGATGTTGGAAAAAACATACCCCAGGATGAAGATACTCCTTTGAATCCAAGAAGTCCTTATGCCGCTGCAAAAGTTTTTGCTCACCATGTTGTTAAGAATTACAGAGAAGCTTACGGATTGTTTGCATGCGCAGGAATTTTATTCAATCATGAATCTCCTTACAGAGGACTGGAATTCGTAACGAGAAAAATAACAAATGCAGCTGCAAGAATAAAAGTCGGAGAGCAAACAGAATTAATGCTTGGAAATCTTGATGCAATGAGAGACTGGGGGCATGCAAGAGATTATGTTGAAGCGATGTGGCTAATGCTGCAGCAGGACAAACCAGATGATTTTGTTATTGCAACAGGAGAAACTCACACAGTAAAAGAATTTGTCGAACTAACTTTCAAAACACTCGGATTGAATTACAAAGATTACGTTAAAACAGATCCAAAATTCATGAGACCTTCAGAAGTAAATTTGTTGCTTGGAAATCCTGCAAAAGCTTTCAAAAAATTGGGATGGAAGCCCAAAACTAAGTTTTCAGATTTAGTTTCTGAAATGGTAAAAACAGATTTGGAAAGATGGAATGAAAGACCAGAACATTGGGATGCTCCTAATGCAATGGGATGGGAAGATGCAGTTCAGAAATCGGAGATTGACAGATGAGCGGGCTGCAAAAAATATACGGAGATGGAAAGTTAGTAGGAATTTACCTTCCTAAGGATTTCAGCGACAAAGAACTTGCCTTCGTTTCAGAACCGTCTTATGCATTACAGGTTGGTTTTCACAACAGGGGAGAAACTTACATTGAGCCTCACACCCACAAAGATATTGAAAACATAAACAACATCGTAGTTCAGGAATTTTTTTATGTAATTGAAGGAAAAATACTTGTTGAATTTTACAATGATGATGGAAAGAAAGTTGCTGAGCAAATAGTAAAAACCGGAGATGCTGTTTTGATTATGAGCGGACATGGAATAAAACTCTTGGAAAAAACAAAAATGCTCGAAACAAAACCAGGACCTTATCCTGGAAAGGAAGCAGAGAAAGTGTACTTTAAAAAATGATACCTGTCTGCGAGCCAACACTTGAAGGAAATGAACTAATGTATGTTACAGACTGCATAAAAACGGGATGGATTTCTTCAAGCGGAAAGTATATTGTTGATTTTGAAAATGCTTTTGCAAAATTCTGCGGAGTAAAACACGCTGTTGCATGTTCTAATGGAACGACAGCGATTCATTTGGCAGTTGAGGCACTGGGAATTAAAGAAGGGGACGAAGTAATAATGCCAACATTCACAATGATTGCGACTGCAAATGCAGTTATTTATGCGGGCGCAAAACCAGTTCTTGTTGATTCAGAAAAAGAAACTTGGAACATGGACATCTCCAAGATTGAAGAAAAAATAACTCCAAGAACAAAAGCCATAATGGTTATGCATACTTACGGACATCCCGTTGATATGGATGAAATAAATAAAATCGCAAAAAAGCACAATTTGTTTGTGATAGAAGATGCGGCCGAATCTCACGGAGCAGAATACAAGGGAAAGAGAACGGGCGGATTAAGCGATGTTGCCTGCTTCAGTTTTTTTGCAAACAAAATAATTACAACAGGAGAAGGTGGAATGGTCGTTACAAATGACGACAAGATTGCAGAAAAAGCAAAGCTCTTGAGAAATCATGCATTTGGAATTCCACGGTTTATTCACACAGAGCTCGGTTTCAATTATAGGCTTACTAATATGCAGGCAGCAATTGGTTTAGCTCAGGTTGAAAGGGCCGATTACTTAATCAACAAAAGAATTCAAAATGCAAAACTTTACACATCTTTGCTTAAAGATGTCCCAGGCATATCATCACAGCCTCAAAAAGAATGGGCAAAAAACGTTTACTGGATGTACGGGATTTTAGTTGACAAAAATAAGTTTGGAATGAGCAAAGACGAATTGATGAAGGCACTTATGGAAAAAGGAGTAGAAACAAGATCATTTTTCTATCCAATGCACAAACAGCCGGTTTATTTTGCCAAGGATGAGAGATTTCCTGATGTAACCGGAAAGTATCCTGTTTCTGAAAAATTATTTGAAGAAGGGCTTTACTTGCCTTCAAGCAGTTCTTTAACAGAAGAACAAATCAAAAAAATTGTTGATACAATAAAATCTCTTAAGAGATAAATTCTAATCACAAATAATGAACATCTACTCTGAAAACTTTCATGAACAGCCTTATTGCCGCTTTTCCAACGGGATGTCTGAATGTTGTGTTTATCATCCATTTAACTGGCTTGAGCATGACAATAAATGCAAGGGGTGATGCGAATAAACCGAATGTTGGCTTCATTTTTCTTGCGATATATCTTCTTAGTATGATGTCTTCAATGACTTTTGATTTTCTGAGGAGCCTCTCCCTTTCTTTTGCGGGCAATTCAGGAGTTTCGAAGACAGGTTTAACAGAAAAATTACAATTGTTATTTATGTAATTGTTGAACTCTTCGATGAAATAGTTGTTGCTGGCCACCCAGTCGAAAAGTTCTGAGCCAGGAAAAGGAAGCGGATTGTAGAAATGAACGTCTGAAATGGGATATTTCAGTGCGAGTTTGAAACTATCCTCAATATCCTGTGCTGTTTCGTACTGATTTCCAAGCACAAAATAAAGCTGCAGATCGAATTTAAGCCTCAAGATTTCTCTTATTGCCTTTTCTATTGCAGCCATTGTTTCTCCTTTTTTGATTATTTTGAGCATCTTATCATTTCCAACTTCAACTCCAAGTCCGAGCTGAGTGAATCCAACTTTCCTCATATATGTAAGAACTTCCCTGTCCACTCTATCCGCACGAATTCCTGCGCACCTCATTGCAAGTCCCGTCAGTTTGTTTTTTTCTATAAGTTTGCACAGTTCAATGACTCTGTCCTTCATAAGAGTAAAATTATCATCAACGAAAGCAAAATCTCTGAATCCCTTATCATACCAGTATTTTATTTCCTTCAAAACATTTTCCGGAGTTCTGGTTCTGAATGGTCTTCCAGCAGTTACGGCTGTTGTGCAGAACGTACAAAAAAAAGGACACCCCCTTGATGAGCAGACAGGCATGACGTGGTCGTACTTTTCAAATTCAAAACTTTCGTATTTTGGAAAATTAAATCTATCTAGATCTGTAACATAGGGTCTCAAAGGATTTTCAACGAGTTTTTTACCGTCTCTCCACATCAAATTAAGTATGCTTTCATATGGTGCGCCTTTGCACAACTCAAGCATTGCATCTTCTCCCTCAACTTTTATTGCAAAGTCTGCGGGAGTTTCTTCAAGGATTTTTGTTTTTATCGTTGAAGCATGATATCCGCCAAGTAAAATTTTGTATTTTTTGCTTTTTATCGCGTTCACTATTTTGTACGTCTTTCCATGGCCATTTGTGAAAACAACAAATGCAACCAATCCCGGAGCATAATCAGCCAGTTGTTTTTTTAATTCAGGGATATCATATCCGAGCCTTAAATCAATAACTTTGTTTGCAATTCCGTTGTCGAGAAGATACTGTGAAACATATCCAATTCCCAAAAGCAAGCCTCTGTTGTCTTGATTTTGCCCTTCAAACGGAGGTATGATGAATACAACTTTGTCGAATCTGTTAGTCATGGTTCCTCTTATATTTTCAAACAGGAGGCGCTTTATTAAACTTTCTAACTAATCGGAAAACTCATCGGGTTAGATTTGTGATTAATCGTTCGTAGAATTTTTCAAAGGTGTACATTTTAACAACTTTCTCTCTTGCCTTTCTGATGATGTTCTTGTAATTTTCATTGTTGCTCTCTCTCAAATTGTATGCCGTTTTTATTTTTTTGGCGATGTCCTTTATGTTTCTCGCATCTGCCAAGAATCCCGTTTTGCCGTTTTCAATTAATTCAGGAGGTCCCGCTTCATCCGTTCCAATAACAATTGCTTCTGCATACATTCCTTCAAGAATTGTCAACGGACCACCTGTTTCTTTTCTTGGAAGTGTAACAAAAATATCTGCTGAGGCATAAAGATGATGAAGCAGATCATTTGGAATAAATCCGAGCATGAATATGTTTCCCTCTTTTTCTGATTCCTTTTTTACCATTTCGAACAAATTTCCTTTTCCGCCAATCAAAAGTTTTATTTTAGGACATGATTTTTCTTTATTTATTTGCTTTACAGCTTCAACCAATTCAAGAATTCCTTTGCTTCTCTCGACTCTTGCCTGGGACAAAACAACGATGTCTTCTTTTTTCAAACCAAGCTTGTAGTGATTTTCTAATTTTTCTCTCGACTCTTGCTTTGACTTGAATTTGAATTTGCTCAAATCAACGTAAAGTTCCGTGGCTTTTCTTGTTTTTGCGTTTGTTTTATCAAAAACAGCTATTGTTTGCCTGCTTACATAGTCGCTCAGCGTAAAAATTTCAGATGTTTCATTGTTTATTACATAATTGTCCAGTTTTCTCCAATTCCAGAAAAAGTTTGTCGCCACTTTGAATTTTATTGTATTCAAATCTTCCGGCAGGTATCTTGTTTTCTTTAGTTTATTAAAATGCAGGATTCTATCCGGTTCAAAAGAGAAGAAAATGTTTCTCCCTTTCTTTATTTCGGGATTTATTTTAATTGCTTCATGAAGAATCAGGCTTCCGGGGAAGTTTGTGAACATGATTATGTCATTTTCTCGGTAATTCTTTGCCAGCACAGCTCCCAGTTTTTTTATGTATTTTCCGTTAAATGGATTTGCCTTGTAGCCGAATATTTTGTGAAGAGCGGGAGGTGTTTTGCTTGCATAATGCAGATTTTTTTCGTTTTTTAAATAGTCTGCATAGAACAACGTGTACATGTGGCATTCAAAGTCTTTCTTTGTTCGTTGAAACAGCTCAATCAGAACCTTTTCAGCACCCCCATATGGTATGAAAATTGGATGAATGTAGATGATTCTTGGTTTAGATGCCATCTATATTTCGTTCATGGTTAATTCTTTAAAAAGGTATCTGTGTGCATTTAAACGCCTTCCCAAGCCATAAAGAGCCTGTTTAAGTTTATCATTATAAAGTAGTAACAGAACGAAAGATTTAAATATCTGTGAAACTACAAATATGTTATAATTAAGGTAGCAAAATGACAACAAAAAAATCAAAAGACTCTTTGGAAATAATCGCTGAAAGATTGAGAGAAGAAGGAAGAAATGTCAAAATTAGAACATTTCATGTTGGTCCCAAGGAATTATTCGATGTGCGTGGATTGATAGAAAAAACAGGATTTTGGCCTTGGCAATATGAACTTCTTGCGCAAGAGGCTCCAACTCATGACAATCAAGCCAAAGGTTCATTATATGTTTCGCGTATCGATAGCGGAATACGGAAGGCGATTGCATCATTAAAAAAAGAATTGTCTTATGTTGATTATATTCCAGCTCATCCAACAAGATTTAATGGTCTTTTATGGAGTACTTGAAAAAATGGCAACAATACTTATGCCTACGATGGCAGCAAAAAGAAATGATGTTGAAACAGTTCTGAGTGTTTTGGAAAGAGAAGTCGGAAAAGAACATAAAATCGGTTTAGAAATAATTGGATTAGCAAGGCATTTTCAAAATCCAGAAAGCATAGCAGAAATTGTTAAAAACATTAATGAATTGGCAAAAGGAGCTTATGTTTCTGTTCATGGTTTCTCAGGAATGGCAGTTTATGAAAGCGGTCTTGCAGATATGAGAAGCGAAGAAAGCGGCGGAAAATTACTTGATATTTACTTGGATATTGCAAACAAAACAAATGCACAATACGTTCATGTTCACAGCGGAGCAGGATATAAAGGAATAACTAATGCTCCCAAAAACAAATCTGCTGATTTGCAGAAGATAAAAAATGTAATGCTTGCAAGAGCGAATAAGACAAGCATTCCGGTTGGAATTGAAAATCTTCCGGCACCATCGATGGGAGATATGGAAAAAGATCCGGATCAAATATGGTGCGATGAAGTTGAGTCAATCGATGATTGCCTTGATGTTGTTAAAGGAACAAATATGAAAGTTACATTTGATACTTGTCATCATGCTTGCGGTCTTAATGGACAAAACATAGATGTTGTCGAACCGGCAATGAATCTCGGAAAGCACGCAGGTTACTTCCATTTAAGCGATGTTGACGGAAATTGGGTTCCTTACGAATCAATATGGACAGAAGGAGTTGTACCGGGAAAAGGAAGAATAGGAGAACAAAATTTCATGAGATTTATAAAATACATTAAATCAAATCATCCAGATGCTAAGTTGTGCATAGAAGCAAACAACAAAGACTTCAGCAAATTGGACGAATCAGCAGAATCAATAAAAAGAGTTGTTAATTGGTTAAAGTAGTTCTTCAGTAATCTATTTAAACACACATTCTAGCCTTAGTTTATGCGAAAAGAAAGCGTAACTGTGCTTATTCCTGCCTACAATGAGGAAAAAGTAATAAAAAATACTGTTCTGGAGCTGAAGCATTATCTGGCTTCATTAACCGCAAAATCAAATCTTGATTCTTACGAAATAATTGTCTGCATCAACGGTTCAAATGACAAAACAGAGGAGATATGCAAAGCACTGTCAAAACAGCACAAAGAAATAAGATATTTCTCAATTAAAAACAAAGGAATGGGAATTGCACTAAGAGAAGGCGTAAAAAGAGCAAAAAAAGACATAATCACTTTCGTTGCAGCAGATGGAGAGGTCTTGAATTGTTTCATAGAAATGGCAGTAAAAGAAATGAAGAATTATGATTTCCTGAGCGGTTCAAGATATTTAGTAAAAAAACAAGTCAGAGGCTCAAGTTTTGCAAGGAGATTCCTCAGCATAGGTTATTCTTATTTCATAAGAATGTTTTTCTCTCCAAGATTTACTGAAGTTGGAACAATAAAGGTTTTCAGAAGAAAATGGGGGCAAAAAGTTATCAAGCAGTGCAAAAGAGACGACCCCAGCTGGCAGGTTGAAATGCTTTATTTGGCATCCAGAGATAAGCTAAAACTCAAAGAAATTCCGGTTTACATAAAAATCAAAAGAGCAAGCAGCGAATCCAAGGCAAGCGTGTTAAAGGAAATTTATTATTTCTTCAAAATAACTGCAAAATATTCTCTTTTGCTAAGATGGCATCAAATCAAGAAATTATTAGGAATCAAACATTGACGGGATTGTTTTCTTTATTTGACTTCATTATCGCAAGAGAAATTTCTACTGCCCTTTTCGCATCTTCCGGGCTAATTAGCGGTTTTTTATTATTTTTTATGCAGTCAATAAAATGACTTAGTTCGACTCTGAGCGGCTCCTGCTTTACTATGGGGATTTGTACGATTTTTCCTGCACTTATTGTTCCCTTTTCCAAACTCCTTTCAACTTCAGCATCATTATTTTCATGAAATGTCAATTCCTGTGCAAAGTAGTCTGCTTTTAACATGCCTTTAAGACCATAAATTTCAATTTCTCTGAGTCTTTTTGGAGAAATCCAGCTGAATTCAGAAGAGCCCCTTGCATTTTCACCTATTTTAAAAACACTCTTTGCATATATCTCTTGATTTCCGGAAAATAACAGCTGCGAATAAACTTGCGTTATTTCTCCGGCAAGATATCTTATTATATCGATATCATGAACAGATATGTCAATTAAAACACCTTCCTGAAGGCCGTAAAGTCGCTTTGGGAATGGGCCTATTCTCACGCTATTAACTAAATAGATATCACCGAGATTTCCGGCGTCAATGAATTCTTTCATTTTCGTAACAACTGGATTGAATCTTTCAATGTGACCAACCAAAAGAACAACGTTCTTTTCTTTTGCTTTTTCAATTATTTCCTGAGCTTCTTCGAGGTCGTGAGAAATAGGTTTTTCAAGCAGAACATTAACTCCTGCGTCAATGCAGTCAAAAACAATTTTTTTATGATGCAAGGGCTGGACAGCGACAACAACTCCATCAAGTTTCTCATTTTTCAGCATTTCTCCGTGGTCTTTGTATCTTTTCGCAATATTAAATTGATTTCCAACAGCATCAAGCTTAGTTTCATCAACATCAGATATCGCAACGAGACTGACATTTTCCATATTTGAAAGAACTCTTGCGTGATGAGTTCCCATAACACCAACGCCGATAACTGCTAAGTTTACCAATTATGTTTCCTCCTTTATTTTTTCTATCTCGACTTTTTCTCCATTGATAATTATTTTCCCTTTTATTTTCGCGGGTGCTCCCGCCGCAAATGAATAATCTGGAATATTTTTTGTAACAACCGAGCATGCACCAATAATGCAGTGATTTCCAATTGAAACTCCCGGCATAATAACTGCATTTGCGCCTATTGCAACATGGTCGCCAATTTTAACAGGTTTTTTTTCAGTCAAATCTTTGTTGATTGAGCCGTCTGAGTTGAATTTTTTCCCAGAAACGCATCTTTTCATTGTGTTGTGCGTGTAAATATGAACTCCGCAGCTGATGTCGCATTCTTTTCCGATTTCAAGACCGTTGCTTCCGTCAATTACTGTAAATGCACCAATCCACGTTCCTTCCTCTATTTTTGGGTTTCCTATTATCCATGCTAGCGGATTGTAGTTATTTCTCGGAGGAAATGCTCCTTTTTCAGCAGAAGAATTATTTTCGCCGCTCATTTTTTGTCCTCGTTCTGGCCTTGCTTGCCTCCCTTATACAGTCCGTATGCTTCTTTTTGCAATTTAATAAGCAACTCTCCCGGCAGCTCCTTCGTTTCAAATGTTGGTGAATAGTACCAAGTGAATTTAGAGAAATCTTTGATTTTTATTAATCCTTGCTTGCTGGCCATGTCCCACATTTCAGTTCCTGGAAAGGGCGTAGCAATGCTGAACTGAGCATAATCTGTATCAAGCTCTCTCGCAAAATTGATTGTTTTTCGAACCGTTTCCAGAGTTTCTCCCGGGTTTCCAAGCATATAGCTTGCATGCGTTCCAATGCCGTACTTTTTTACTAAAGCAATGGCTTTTCTGGCCATGTCTGTGGTAATTCCTTTTTTGATTATTCTTAGGATGTTGTCATCTCCAGATTCAATTCCAAAAGTAATTTGAATGCAGCCTGCCTTCTTGAGCCACTCAAGGCGTTCTTCATCAATCGTATTTGCTCTGGAACTGCAAATGAATTTGATGTCAAGGTTGTTTTCCACAATTTTTTTGCAAATCTCAATCGTTCTTTCTTTATCCAAAGTGAATGTATCGTCAGAAAATGTTATGTCCGTAATTCCGTATTTTTCAACTAATTCTTTAATCTCAGCAATGACGTTATCGGGGCTTCTAAACCTTGTTCTTTTTCCAAAAGTAATTACAGAATCGCAGAAAATGCACTGATATGGGCATCCTCTAGACGTGACCATCAGAGAATATTTTTTCCCGGTGTACAATTTGAGATATTTGTCCATGTCTGTTAATTCTCTTGCTGGAAAAGGGAGTTCATCGAGATTTTGAATTAATTCCTGCGGCGGAGTGAGAAATGGTTTGCCATCTATCAAATATCCTATTCCTTTGAGTTGAGAGAAGTCGTAATTCTTCTCGTTTTTGCTCTTCTCAATTCCCTTGACAAGATTCAAAAAACTATACTCTCCCTCTCCCTTCACAATAAAATCAATTTCAGGATTTGACACGCTTTCGTAAGGCAAAGCAGATATGTGCGGACCGCCAAGAACTATTTTCATTTGTTTGTTGTCTTTTCTTAAGTCCTTGGCAATGATTAATGCGGCGTTGTAAAGGGGCGTGGTGCAAGTCATTCCCAAAATATCGGGGTTTATTCTTCTGATTTCTTTCAGAGTCTCCTGTAGGTTTAAATTTGATGCTTCGGCGTCAAGGATTTCAACATCGTAATTGTTTTGCTTCAGAACTGCTGCTAAGTACATTATTCCAATGGGAGGAGTTTTGGCGCTCTTCTTGTCTAATTTTGTAACAGACTGCTGAATGTTTTGATAAACTTCCTGATTGCTCGGATGTAATAATAAGATTTTCATTTTTGCTTTGATTTCCTCAGTATTTCTCCGGATTTTGAGCAATATCTTTCGCAACTTCTGAAAGTCCATCATCTGCTTTAACCGTTACTTTAAATCCAAGCTCATTTTGTATTTTGCTTATGTCTGCTCTTCTTTCGTGAACAATTACTTCTCTTTTGTTAAATTGCGGAGTTACATTAACTCCGAGGCTTTTTATCAAAACAGCAGCTAAATCAGCAATTGTTGTTGAAATTCCCGTTCCAACGTTGAATGTCTCGCCATCTATATCGGTTTTCATTGCGAGGATATTCGCCTGAACAACATCCTTGACATTTACAAAATCCATCGACTGCTTTCCTTCTCCATCAATTATCGGAGCTTCTTTTTTGAGTATTTTTTTGATGAAATTTATTATAACTGAGGTATAATAAGCATCTGCTGTCTGTCCAAGTCCATAAACATTGAAGTACCTCAATATGTTGTATTTCAATCCAGATCTTCCATAGAATTTAAGAAGATGTTCGCCTGCAAGTTTTGCAATGCAATAAGGAGTAACAGGACTTATTGGTCCGTCTTCTTTCATAGGAAGAACTTTCGGGTCACCATAAACAGAAGCCGAGCTCGAGAATATAACTCTCTTAACGTTGTGCTTCAATGCACATCTGAAAACATTATCTGAACCATTCAAATTTATTTCTGTGGATTCTTTTGGATTCTTTATGCTGTAATTTATGCAAACAGCAGCCATGTGGAAAACATAATCAACACCATCCATTGCCTTATCAACAGCTTCTTCATTCCTTATATCTTCTTCAATAAATTTTACTTCTCCAGCATCAATCAATTCTTTTATCGAATCAATTTTTGAACGGAATAAATTATCTAAAACAACAATGTCGTGTCCTTCTTTGGCTAA
Source organism: Candidatus Woesearchaeota archaeon (assembly GCA_016935155.1). GTDB lineage: Archaea > Nanobdellota > Nanobdellia > Woesearchaeales > UBA10107 > UBA10107. The sequence goes on along the minus strand of JAFGRQ010000054.1, from coordinate 3,944 downwards.
TTCTCTGACCAAATGGCTTCCGATAAATCCTGCTCCTCCTGTAATTAATATTTTGCTCATTCTTTCAAAACCTCCTTAAGTGTGTCAACAACTCTGTCAATATCATCAAAACTCATCTCATAATACATTGGCAGTGCAAGACTATGATCAAACACGAACGAAGAGTTAGGAAAATTCTTTTCCTCGCAATCAGTAATTCCTTGGTAAACTGGCTGTCTGTGAAGAGAATAAGTTCCTATTTGGGTCTGAATTCCTTTTTCACCAAGCTTTACAATTAAATCATTCCTGTTTATTTTTTTATCAAGCAGAACAATATATGATTGGTAGGCGTGCCTATTGTGCTTTTCAACAAACGGAACGGTTATGGTTGATATTTCTTTCAGCTTATTGTTGTAATATTCAGCGAGTTCATTTCGTTTTTTGACATACTGCTCTGATCTTTTCAGCTGGACAAGCACGATTGATGCTGCAATGTCGCTTAATTTGTAGTTGTAACCTAGCTTAACAAATTGTGGAACTTGAAACTTATTTTCTCTTGCGTACGCCGATTCAATTCCAAAGCAACTCATGCTTCTCGCGTCCTCGATTAGTTTTGGATTGTTGGAAGCAATCATTCCGCCTTCTCCTGAAGTGATGTTCTTTCTTGCGTGGAACGAAAAACAACTCATATCGCCAAAACTACCTGCAAATTTTTCTTTGTATTTGCTTCCAACGGCACAGGCTGCATCCTCTATGACAAATAGGTTGTTTTTTTTCGCGATTTTCAAAATTTCATCCATTTCTGCACATTGTCCAAATGTATGAACTGGCATTATTGCTTTTGTTTTTGACGTTATTTTTTCTTCTATTTTATTTGTATCAATATTGAATGTTTTGGGATCTATATCAACAAAAACAGGTGTTGCACCTGCGTATAAAACAGCGTGAGCTGTAGCGGGAAATGTATAGTCTGGAACAATTACTTCATCTCCTTTTTTAATTCCCAATACAAGTAGAGAAAGATGGAGTGCTGTTGTGCAGTTTGTGTTGCATACAGTATGTCCGATGCCAATATACTCGGCGAATTCTTTTTCTAACTCTTTGTTCTTGGGTCCTTGTCCTGCGACCCATCCTGATTCAAGCACCTTTTTGAGCTCTTCAAGCTCGAACTCATTAAAAAAAGGCTTGGTTAAAGGTATTTTGTTTGGCATTTGTCGTTACACTATTCCCCCAATAATTCGAATATTTAAACGCTTTATAAATGTTTCCGAGGGTCTTCTAATTGCTTCAAATATCGAAAAACAGGCTCTGTGGAGCTTTAAACAGAGTTTTTTGCTGCTGGTACAGAAAGAAAAGAAAACATCCCTGGCCGAAAACAAAAACAAAAGTTATTCAATATCCAGGCTGAATCCGCTAATTTTTTCCTTCAGAACTGAGCGGTTAAAAAGCCACAAACCAAGCAAAATCATTGCGGCGGATACAAAGACGTTATATTTCATGATATTTACTTTTACGATTGCGTTAATGAGATAAAGCAAGAAGGGCTGCAAACCATATCCGATTCCAACTCCGATGATTAATCTCTCTATTTTGTTTATTTTTTCATAAAATATCAAGCTTAAGGAATATCCCGGGATTATGAAAAGATAAAAGTGAGCAAACACCATCTTCAACACCACAAAAAAGTTTTCTTTATGGTAGTGTATTTGAAAAAATGCATAAAACAGCAAAAGTGCAATTCCAAGCATCTTCAGCTCATCCAGAATTATTTTTTTGTTTTCCTTTTTCATACCAGCACCTCATCCTCGAAACATTTTCCGCCGACATTGTTGTTTTTCAGCACAACCACCAGCTCGTTCTGGTAAGCTACCGAGAAATTATTCTCTTTGATTAACTTTTCAAGCATTGCCAAAGTATATTTTTGAATCTGTGAGTTCGAACTTAATTTATCTGAGTAAACGTAGTTATACGAACACAATGTTTCATTCATCCAGGTTGTTATTGCCGGATCGTGGGTGATTTCTCCGGACTCTGTTTTTCTGAAATTCTCTGCTAAAATTGTTCCTTTAGTAAAGAGCGTGGAGTTGAGTATGTTTGTGGATACTTTTTTTAGGTATTCTTCCGGCCAGGCTCTAAACTGAACTTTTCTCATCATATAGAACATTGTTTCCTGATTGTGTCTGTCTCCATAAAGAATCAAAACCTTTTCATTGTCAGCAACATTGTTTTTAACCCATGTAAAAGCATTCCAAGTGTACGGGTCAGAGAATGCATAGTCAGAAATAGGTGAAGGCATGTGATTTGCCGCTGTAAAGTAAATCATTATCACAAACAAAATTACAAAAACAATTTCTGACTTGTTTTTTAGAGGTTTTTTCAAAGAATTGTAGATGAAAAACAGCGCCAGGCCAACTAGAGGCATAAGGAGAATTGGGAAAAGATGTCTTATTTGCGTGGTTTTATTTCCTAGGACGCTGAAAAAGCCATTAAACATAAACATTATCGCGAACGAAGCGATGATGTCTAAGGTTCTATTTTTCTGGAAAATCAGGCAGAAAAGAGCCACTATGGCCCCTGCAAAAATAATATACTGATAGAATCCAAAATCCTTAAACCAAACGTGGCTTGGCAGCCAAGGAGGCATCCATGAAATTAAGTTGCTGCTTTCGCCGTAAACATATGCCGCGCTTTTGGTGTGCAGAAAGATTGAAAGAATAGGAATATATCTGAACATCATTAAGAGCATAATGGGAATAGAAAAAAGATAGTTTTTCAGCGAAATTATCGTTTTGTTTTCGTGGAGATATGTCTTGATGAGGGATGGTTGCTTCAACAAATTAACAAGAATTTTTTCTTTCAGAAGTCTGGCAAAGAAATAAAGTGCAATAGCTGTGTTGAACATAAGAGTTTCTCTGGCGTGTGCCAAAAATCCGGCCCCGTTCATGATTCCCAGAACAATAAACACATATTTCTTGTCAAGATATGCAAGACACAGAAGAGATACTGCCACAAAAAGCAAGTTTACGTTGGAAACGTGCATCCCCCACGTTATTGTATAAAGAAACGGCCACTTAAAAACGAGAAGGGCAAGAGGAAGAGAGAAAAAGGCAAGTTTCTTATCAATCTTATAAAGAAACTGAAAAATTATTAATGCAGAAAGAATTATGAACAGAATGTTTATGTGGATGATGAAATCATATGTTTCAACTCCGGTGAACTGCGACAGTTGTGCAGAAATAATTGGGCCAATCATTGAAAAAGTTATGACGATGTTTTCTTCCCCTTCTGAGATGTAGGGCGGAGCCACAGTCAAATCATTTTCATATTTTGCAAACTCGGCGTATGTTGAGAACGCGAACATGTCCCCTGCCAAATAATTGTATGGTGCCGGATGAGAAAGCATGCCTCCGTCATATACGGATAGGAATTTCAGAAGTACTATTGCAAAGACAATAAGAAGCACAACAACGATGTTGAATTTTTTCAGGAATCCCGCATTAAGTTTAATCTCCAAATCGTCTTTTTGAACGGTCTCCACACCCATATCATTCTCGTCGGTTGCGACATTTAAAAACTTACTGATTTGTGATGCCTAGCAGAACATAAACTGTGTCCATTTCACTTCTCGATTCCAACGCACTTCTTACAGATATCTAGGTTAAAAATTCCTTTCTCTAGGTCTTCTCTTATTTTTCTGTAATTAGGTTTATTCCAAATATCAATCAATTTTTCTTTTTTCACATTTCCAAATTTAATTGAAGAAAAATAGTCATTGCAGCACAGAACAACATTTCCTTCGTAGTCAATATTGACATCATTTGCCATGAAACATTTCTTGAGAACGGACTGGTTTTTTACTTTCACTAATCCCGCTCTGTTGAATAATTTTGTTTCTTGGTTAAAAAATCTGAGTTTGATATCAACTCCTCCTTTGTGTTTTTTGTTGTAATCTAATGTCTCCTTAA
>JAFGRQ010000053.1 GCA_016935155.1 Candidatus Woesearchaeota archaeon | reverse complement strand
GATGTTGCAACAGTAATTGGAGATGTTACAATAATGTTTCCTTTGGTTATGATAAATGCACTTGAGCAGTTGAGTGAGGATAAATTGTTATGAAATTTAGCATCAATTTGCGAGACACAATGAAAAATCAGAATAAATTGCGACAGAGGGATGGCTCCTACGGAGATGTCGCAGTTCACCATAAATATGAGGTGTCGAGCCGATGCTAAATTTCAATAACCCTAAATTTATTTTGTCTAAGAAAATTGTATTGAAACAATATGAAAAAGTTAAATCTATTTCTGATTTTGTTTCATACAGTTCCAAAACAAATCCTTTGGTAACTCCAATACTTGAAAAACAAACTGGTTCTTTGTTCAGCGTTCATACTACGAATGAATTAAAGCACATCAAAGATTTGTCAAGAGTTGTATTTTTAGCTCAAGCCCTGAATCAAAATTCAATCAGAGAACTTATTTCCAGAAAAGTTAAAACATTTGTTGTTGACAACGAATCTGATTTGGATGAGATTTTGAAATTCCTCGAGGGAAAAGAAGGAAATGACGTTAAAATAAATCTCATGCTTAGACTTAAACTAAAAGAGAACACAATAAGAACAGAACGTTATTTTGTGTTTGGAATGAATTCTGATGTTGTTAACAAAAGAATTAAAGAAATAAGAGCAAATGAAAAACTAAAAAATAAAATAAATCAGTTAGGAATTCATTTCCACAGAAAATCTCAAAATATGGCTGAATGGAATTTAACTTATGAAATATCGAATAGCATCAATGAAGACGTTATGAAGTTAATTGACATCATGTGCATTGGAGGAGGATTGCCTTCTGATTATGCAAATACAAATGTTAATGTGATTGATTCTGTTTTCAAGAAGATAATCGAATTCAAGGATTGGCTGAATAAACAAAATGTTAAATTAATGATAGAGCCAGGAAGATTTATTGCAGCTCCTGCTGTTAAATTAGAAACAGAAATAATTGGAATGCATGAAAACAACATAATTGTGAATGCTTCAGTCTATAATTCTGATTTAGATGCATTAATTGTTCCAGTTAAATTATTAGTTGAAGGAGAAGTTAGCAAAGAAGAAGGTTCTCCTTTTGTAATCAAAGGAATAACTCCTTGTTCAATGGATTTGTACAGATACAGAGTTTATCTTAAGAATCCTAAAATAGGAGATAAACTTGTGTTTTTGAATGCTGGAGCTTACAACTTCACAACAGATTTCTGTGATTTAGATATGATTGAAACAGAGATTGTAGATAGTTTCAATTAGCTTCGAAGTCTAAATAACCTTTATAAAGCTCAATATCATAACAAGAGTATGCCAAAAGAAACATTCATGCTTGTCTCGTTGAAGGAAGACAAAGCAAAGAAACTGGCTCAGGCAATGAGCAGCACAACGTGCAGAAAGATTCTTGATTTTCTTGCAAATAAAGAAGCGACAGAAACAGAAATTTCTGAGAAATTAAACATTCCAATTTCAACAGTTCATTATAATCTTTCGCAATTAAAAGAAAGCAAATTGGTTGAAACAGAAGAATTTCATTACAGCAAGAAAGGAAAAGAAGTTCTGCATTACAAATTGGCAAACAAATACATAATAATCGCTCCAAAGGAAAATGACTCTCACATAATGGATGCGCTAAAGAATTTGATTCCTGTTGCAATAATCATGGGAGTCGGTACTGCTGTTTGGAAATATTTTGCAGAAAGAGTTGGAATAAGTGGAGTTGCAGAAAATACTGTTTTGAAAGTTGCCGCTCCTGCAATAGACACAGCAGTTGAAGTTGGACAGGCAGTTCCTGAAATGGCAAGAATTGCTTACGATACTTCAGTAAATAACGTGATACCAATAGTTCAATCAACACCTGCATGGAAATATTTTGTATTCGGAGCTGTTGTTGGAATTGCGTTATATTTCGCAGTTGATTTAATCAGAAGAAGCATGAAAGACTAACTCATTACTTTGAACTCATTCAAAGTCATCGCCAAGTATATATAAACAATCAACTTACAATATCACAATCAAACTCACGGAGGAAAACAAACATGAAAAAAGAAATAACAACAATTGCGACAATAGCGATTGCAATAATTGTGGTTTTATTCGTGGCTAAACTCTTGTTTATGCCAACAACAGGAATGAGAACAATAACGCAGACAGGCACTGCTGAAATGACTGCTGATCCTGATGAAGCTCAAATGTACTTAGGAATAAGTATTTTGAAAGACACTGCTGATTTAGCTGCAAGCGAAGCAAAAACAAAATCTGCTGCAGTTATCGATGCAATAAAAAAAATCGAAGGAACAACTGTTGAAACAACAAATTACAATATCTATGAAGAAAAAGACTGGACAGACAAAGGTTCTGTTTCAAAAGGATTCAGAGCTTCATATGATTTGAAAGTAACAACGGCAAACTTCGATGATGTCGGAAAAATAATTGATGCTGCCGTTAATAATGGTGCAAACAACGTCAATTCAGTTCAATTTACACTTTCGAAGACAGCTGAAGAAAAAGTAAGAGCTGAAGCATTGAAACAGGCAGGAGCAAATGCAAAAATCAAAGCAGAAGCTGCCGCCGAAGGACTTGGAGTTATATTGGGAAGCATAGTCGGTGTTTCTGAATCTGGATTCTATCCAAGACCATATTATGACACGAAGCTAGTTGCTGCTGTTCAGGAAGGAGCAAGCACGTCTAATCTGGCGATAGAACCAACAAGCATAGACGTTTCAGCTTCAATAACAGTAACTTACAAATTAAAGTAAGTTGCTTTCTTTTTTTATTTTTAGCGACAGCAAACAAAGATTTTTAAACAGAATTGCAGTTAATGTCAATATGAAAGATGGTGTTGTGAAGGGTTTTTCCTTTGGATTGACATCAGGAGTTATTACGACTCTTGGTTTGATGGTTGGACTGAACTCTGCAACATCCTCAAAACTCGCAGTTGCCGGAGGGATACTGTCGATTGCCTTTGCAGATGCGTTCTCGGATGCTCTGGGAATTCATATTTCTGAAGAAGCAGACAAAAAAGCAACAGCAAAACAGATTTGGACAGCAACAAACTCAACGTTTTTTGCAAAATTGTTTTTTGCCTTGACTTTTCTAATCCCTGTTATTTTCTTCTCACTCAATACGGCTGTTTTAATTAGTGTCGTTTGGGGGTTATTTTTGATTACTTGGATAAGCTACAAAATAGCAAGAATGAAAAGAGAAAAACCATTCTCAGTAATAAATGAGCACGTGTTGATTACGATTCTCGTTATCGCAGTAACGTACCTTGTTGGAAATTTTGTTAAATTTTACTTTGTTTAATTATTTTCTTGAAATTTCTTCAACTTCCTGTCTCCCTTTCTCCAATTCCACAACTTGTTCTGCGTCAAGTTTCAAAAGCAAAGCCTGGAACTCTCCAACATGTGTTTTTTCTTCTTTTGCAATATCCAACAAAAGCGCTTTTATTGTTTTGCTATTAGCTAACGCAGCCATTTGTTCATATTGATTGACCGCATCAAGTTCCGCAATAATTCCTGCCCTTAGAATTTCCTTGTCAATATCTTCTTTTTTAATTTTATCCAATTTAATTGGTATTTGTGAATTCATAATATACGCCCCGACTTCGTCGTGTCTATTTCATTCGGAGACAAGCCCCTCATGAAACGCCTCTTTAACTGAGTTTAGAAATCAGGGGTTTTTATAGTTAACGGCCAATTCGGGATATCTTGCTTTAATCAATTCTGCGTGTTCAGGAGTCAATAAATTCATTGCTTCTGTTATGTCTGCAGTTTTAACAGAGCTATAGTCATAACTCATGTCTTTTTTGAGCAAATTACATTTATTTGCAAATTCATGAGAACGGTAATCTCCAGCTCCGACAAAAGGAGTTATGCAAATTGCTTCCAATCCTTTATCTCCTAAAATTCTTCTTCCTATATTTATTCCTTCATAAGGTATTCCGAATTCTTCGCTAAATCTTTTGACAGCATCTTCTGCTGTTGTATTTTGGTCTAAATTTAAGGAAGGCAGAACCCATTTATCGCTGTCTTTAGGCAGAAGAATCATGAAAGAATACATATATTCAGGAATTATCACAACGTTGTTTTTTGGCATGCTGCTTCGAATTAGAACTAATTTAAATGCCTTTCTATTTAACAATAACTGTTCCTTTCGTTTCAGGATGAAGTTGGCAGTAATAAGTATAAATTCCTGCACATGCAACTAAAAATACTGCGAGAATCATTAAAACAACTACTCGTCTGTCAATCATAATTGTATTTCGGCATATGCTCCTTAAATGTTTTTCTATCATTTGCAAGCCATATGAACTATTTGTAGTTTTCGAATGCGTAGCATGTACATTTCTAATACCACCCTTCCTGGACACTTCCTTTGACTTTCTTAAGTATAGTCGTGCAGTTGAAAGTTATGCATCTGTAAGTATCCAGAGGAATGTTTAGTTTTCTGTAAGGCAGGCCGCACCAGTCGGGCCTCTCCAAGGCCATGGTCAGCTTGCATTCATCGCAGTAAGGAATGTCCCAATTATCAAATGTTTTTCTTTTCTCACGGGTTATGTTAAAAATCCTAAGAACTTCCTCGGCAGCCTTGTCAAAACCATTAGAGACATTGAAATCAGACTTGTCAGTCATCATCTCATAGAGCCTGTGCAGATAATCAATGTCAGCACATGCGATTTCATTGTGATTAAGACCATCCCATGTAGTTTTCTGCTTGTAGAAACTCAATAACGTCATAATCTTATAATCAGTTATCTTCTTCTCAGAGATTATCTCTTCAAGGGGTTTTAACAATACACCAGTATCTCTTCTGTCATAATAAGGAACATCTACAATCCATCTGTCCGTATCATTTGGGTCTGGCATATTATCTCAAAATCAAGCGAATATTTATTATTTGTGTCGTCACCGTTTCAAACTATCACTTAAAAACCTGGCATCAGGATAGTTCTTCATTATGATTGGTTTTACATCATCATACATTTTGTCGAATCCAGTCTTTCCAGACCTCAAGTCAGAGCTTCTGACATCAATATTAGAACTTACGGGACGCACCATTCCAGGAAGATGGACAAAATAAGTCAAAGAGGGATTATCTTTTACAGCCTCATTCAAACGGTCAATACCTAAAATTCTGGTTATGTTTACTTTTTCCTCGATAAGCTTATCGATCAGGTTCTTAGGTCCGAAATCAGGATCAACATCAAGCAAATACAGACCATCACCTATGAAATTCAAAGCTATCTTTCGTCTGTCTTCATAAGGACTTGGTTTTTTCAAGGAATTCGCATTGTTGATATAAACAAACACCGCATCATTCAGAAACTCGCCTCTCGCCTGGCCTTTGATAGTGTTCCTTGCCATGAGTTCATGTGTGACATGCATGGGATCCAATGTTGAAGTGAGTATCCCTATCTGTTTGTAATTTATGTTCCCAAGTATTGCCTCGATTTTTTCTCTTATCATGTTAATATCCTGGATTTAATTTTATCTTGTCAGTCACTAACGAACTTCTGGCATCAGACGTATGATTGAAAAGATCGTAATAATCAAACATGAAATGACTCACTTCATCCAATATGAAGTTAGGATTTGTTTTAACCTGAGGATTATTATAAACTGCAAAAGGCAAAGGAATGTATTTTCCAGTGGCTTCGACGGCCCCCGACCTTAGATTAAAAACAGGCGAACTAGATATAGCTACTTCTTTTTTGTTAGGAACAAGAAGGACAGCATCTTTTGAAATAACCAAAGGAATCCTCGCATCAACTTTTTTCTGCACATCATAAGCATTCTTGAGCTTGTCTTTCATCAGCATAACAAGATTCGCTTTTCCCTTTTCTTTATTTGAGCTGAAATAGTCGCCAATCTTATATGCATGGCCGAACCATGATGCGACGCGTTCAGTCGGATGTTTGTACGAATAATGGACATTTCCAAAATTATCAGATCTTAGACCATCCAAAAACGTCCCGTCCTTGTCAAAAACCTGCACATGGAATTTCTTCTGCGAAGCGACTCCTCCCTTATACCTGTTCAAAGTCAGTATGCAGTCATGTTTCGAAGCGAATTCAGCGCAGCTCTCGAGCGCCTGAAGATACTTGTCATCGACAGTATCCATGTCAGCCCCATTCTTAGCGACAAGTAAAAAATTATCCTTTGAAAACTTGTTCTTATTCAATCTGACTTCAAGGATAGAATCGATGTCCATTACAAATTCGTCAGGATAACTCAATCGGTCCACTACGTTTTGATTGGCATGCTCTTCTAAAGACTTAATCTTAGTTCCGAATGTCCTGCCCGGATTGACAGCAAAAGTATAATCAAAAGAATCATTCTGCACTCCCGGAAGAGGGAATGATACTCCCTGAAAACGGAAAGAATCGTCCTTTCTTGTCTTTTCAGCATCTTTCTGTCTCACAAGTTCTACGAGCGTCTGATAATCCTTGTTTCTCATATATCCATGACAAGACAAAACAATACATATCCTTTACCACAATATTATCTATATGCATATATATAGGTAGATTTATATATTTATTTAGCTTAATAAAACAAAATGCAAAGAAAAATAATGAAAATGGGGCCTTCTTCTTTAGTTGTTTCATTGCCTGCAGAGTTCACAAGCAAATACAAGATAAAGAAAGGAGACGAAATAACTATAATCAACACAGGAGACTCTTTAGTAATAAAAACAGAAGAAGAAGCAACGTTAGGCGCTTGCAACATAAACATTTCTGATTATAACCCAATCATCATGAGAGTTTTAGGTGTTTTGTATAAAGCAGGATACGATGAAATAAATGTAAAATACGAGCCAAGAACAAAGACATTCAACAATCAAAATTACTCAGAATTAGATTTAATTCAAAAATCAGCTGATTTATACCCAGGAATGGATATCATTTCGATAAAGAATGAAAAAGCTTTGTTAAAAGAAAATTCGAAAATAGTTGCAGAAGAATTTGACAACTATCTGAATCAAGCGTTCTTAAACCTGCATCAAATGTCCATGAACATTTACGGGGCAGTAAAGAACAGCAATTACAGCTCCTCTCAAGAAATAGATTTGATGGAAAAATTATTAAATCAAAACACAAATTTCTGTTTAAGAATGATAAGCAAGAAAACTTATTCTGATTT
>JAFGRQ010000052.1 GCA_016935155.1 Candidatus Woesearchaeota archaeon | reverse complement strand
GCAGTTCCAAGCCTAGTTAACCTAGACTATGCAGATGTTAAAGCAATAATGACATCGGGTGGAGTCGCATCCATCGGTGTTGGAGCTTCAGACACTCAAAAAAGAGTTGAGGAAGCAGTAAAGGGAGCATTAAGCAATCCTTTGCTTGACATAAGCTATGAAGGTGCAACAGGCGCAATCATCCACGTAGAAGGCGGGGAAGATTTAACACTTGATGACATAAGCAGAGTTGGTGAAATGGTTACTGAAGCAATGGATCCAGATGCAAACGTTATCTGGGGAGCAAGAGTAAAAAAGGAAATGAAAGGAAAGATAACCGTTATGACAATCATAACTGGTGTCAAGTCCCCATGGATAATTGGAAAATCAGAAGCAAGAAGACCAACACAAATGTCATCCCATGTTTCGAAAGAACTTGGAATTGACCTAATCAGATAGGGAAATTAAGAAAGGAGGCCTTTTCTTTTTGCCTTCATTTTTCTTAACCACCCCCAATGATAAGCAAATGAAGGCGTCGCCTTCACATCGGGCAACCGGTGTGAAGATTTTTCTTTTTTTATTTTGCTGTTTTTGATTTTTTTAATCTAAAGATTTAATAATTGCAGAGTTTTATCTTGTTTTGTGGCAGAAGACGAAGAAGTATCTATTCAAGAGCAAATGGACAATTTAGACGCAGCAATAACTGCTTTAGTCGATTTGCTCGTTGAAAAGAAATTAATTACTCAGGATGAGTTTGACAAGAAACTGGATTCTATGTACGAGGAAGAATAAAAAATAAAAAGAAAAGAGGAATTAATTTTTCCCCTTTTGAGCTTCTGCACCAGGTGTTTCTTCAACATCTTCTGATTCAGTTTCAACTTCTTCAGTATCCTCTGTTTCTTCAGATGAAGATTCTTCGTTTCTTACCTTTCCTTTTTCAGAGATTTTTTCAGTTATTCTTTCTCTTACTTTTTCTTTAAGAGCAGTTACGTTGTCGCTAGCTTGTTTCTTAGCTTCTCTTGCAACGGCTTTTTCCTGCATCTTGACTCGTTGTCCATCGAATTTCTGAACTAGTTTTGTAGTTCCTTCTCTGAATCTGTTCGCTTGCTCTGTTTTTCCTTTTGATTCAAGGAAAGCTGCATGTGCGTCTCTCTTTGCCTGGATTTTAGCCATCAAATTTAATTTGACTTGCTCATTCCAAGTAAATGCAAGTTTCACGTTGTCAACTAACTGTTCAATACCAGAATATTCTTCTGTGCTTTCAATTTCAACGCCTTCAGCTGGTTCTTCTGCTGTTCCAGTTTCTGCCGATGTTACAACTGCAGTTACAGTGTCGTCTTCAACAACAGATTCTGTTGTCTCTTCTTCTGTTTCAGCTGGTTCTTCTGTCGCTGTCGTTTCTGCTTCAACCGTTTCTTCTGTTGTTTCGTCAGTAACTGCTGTGATTCCAGTTACATCTGTAACAGAAGCTTCTGTGTCTTGTGCTAATGCAATCGGAACTGCCGACAGCACAAACATCAAAACAATCAATAAACTAAATGCTTGTTTCATTTTTCCTCCTTATGCTTTTCCTGCTTGCTTTACAGTTCCTTCTTGCGGACCTGTTCCATTATTAGGACAATCTTCGACACAGTTCTCTCCAGAACCATCTTGAAGTCTTTGTCTTTCCTGTTCCATTACTGTGCCTTGTTCTTCTGTTCCTTGGTGAATTCTTTTTTGTTCCATTTCACCAAGTTTAGCTTCTCTTCTTTCTCTGATTTGATTCATGTTCTGAACCAAGTCAGATGTTCCTTCTCTGAATCTGTTTGCTTGCTCTGTTTTTCCTTTTGATTCAAGGAAAGCTGCATGAGCTTCTCTTCTTTGCTGCATTTTTTCCATCAAAGCAAGTTTATTTTCTTCTTGCCATGTAAATGCGAGTCTTACTCTGTCCCATGCTCTTTGCATTGTCGGATATTCCTTTGTTTCTGCTGCGACAGTTTCGTTTGCTGCTTCCTGAGCTAATGCAAATGGCATCGCTAGCACCAAAAACAAAATCATTATTGTATTTTTCATTTTAACCTCCCCTATTGAGTTCGATAGGATTGTGATAACCGGGCGTAATTTTTAGCTGCGCCGGCAGTTCTCTTCTAAACATATTTTGAGATTCTTCTAATCTGACAAACTTTTCCTGCCCCGCAAAATATAAATTGTATTCTTTTGCAAAGGAATCGTAAATTTCTACTATTTCTTTTGCGACTACTGGTTTTGTTCCATTTGCTGTTTTGAATTCAATTAGTTTTTCCTTTAAGCTGTCATACCATATTCCAACTACGAGTTGGCATTCAATGTCCTCCATGCCTTTTCTGAACGGCAGAGATACTTCTACTTCTGAAACAATTCTCTCTAATATTGGCTCAAGAACCATACATCTGCTCCTTTCCGCATCAAGCGGTCTTTCTGCTGCTTCTGTCATACATCTACTATGGCTGGAACAAGATATTAATATTGCCTGGAAAGAAGCGGAACATCGCGGAACAACTATTTCAATCCAACTGCATTGCTCATTCCTTTGGTTTCTCTAAATACAACGCCTTTCTGGACGAGTGTTTCAATGTTTCTAGAAAGAGATGATTTTGGCAACTTCAGTTCTTTTTCGAGTTCTGCCTGCGTTACAATTCCATGTTTCTGCAAATAAGAAACAATTTCCCACTGCCTGTCTGTAAATCGATTTCTGTCGAGTTTCCTTGAAGGTTTTGAATATTTTTTAACAGCAAAGGCAGCAAACGCTAAAATAACAAGACCAATTAAATAATAAAGCGCCGTTTTTGTTTTTTCATCAGTTTCTATTGTATATTCAATAATCATCAAAATTTCTTTTTCTATTCCTGCGGCTGTGACAATCAATCTTCCATTTTCTTCTTCTATTTTTGTCTGCGAGTCTGATTCAACAAAACTGAATTTAGCATTTTTTGGAAGTTTAACTGAGTAAACATATTCATCAAAAACAGGGGTTGAAAGGATAAATGTCCAATTTTTACCTTCCTTGAATGTAAGCTCGTTAGTAATCCCAGAAAAAGCATCATAATTTGTATTTCCTGTTATTTTGACATCTCCATTATCAGAAATATCGAAAACAACATCTGCGTAAAGCTGGGCGTATGAGGAAACGCTTAGCAAAACCAAAAGCAGAGCAAATATGCCGATTCTCATGGGAATTTAGAATAGAATGGTCTTTATTAAATTAACCCTTGATTTTATTTTCTTCCATCCAGACTTTGACCCGCCTAATTCTTTCCTCGGTGCAGGGGTGGCTGTAGAACCAGAATTCAATAAATTTGTTCGGTCTTTCATCTACCAAATCATGATCCGATAATCTTTTTTCTGTCGATATTTGAGCCAATGGGTCTTTAACAGTGTCCAATGCAAATTTATCTGCCGCATTTTCAAGTTTTCTTGAGTATGCCATCGAAATTGGCATGATAGTGACTCCTATTACAATCAGAATCGCCGAGATAATCGGGACTAAATGCAATGGTATGATTTCTACTGCGAACGAATTCCTTATGATTCTATCTGCCAAAAAGAAAACGAGCACGGACTTTATTGCATCAAAAATAATTGTCCTGTCTATGTCCTTATGCACGTAATGCCCCAATTCATGCGCAATAACAGTTCTTACTTCTCTTTTTGTAAATCCATTGAGCAGGTTGTCATAAAAAACAATTGTTTTTGTTTTTCCGAATCCTGCAAAGAATGCATTGACCTTGTTTGATTTTTCACTCTCTTTCTGAACTTTTATGTGTTTTATGTCTTTAGCTCCGACTTTCTTTAAAATGCTGAAAATAACTTTGAGCTCATTTTTATCTTTGTATGGCTCAAGCTTGTAGAGAAACGGAAGGATTACTGTCGGATATATCAGCATGGTAAATATATCAAACGCAACATTGATTCCTGCGACGCACAGCCACCAGTATTTTGTCGAAATTATCAAATAGGCTGTAATTGTCTGCAAAGGAATTGTCATCAAGTATGAGATGAAGGTCTCCTTTCCGTAGTCTTTCAACCAAGCGGGAAATTTCTGGTTGGAAAGACTGTATTTGTGCTCGTAAATAAAATTGCTGTAAAAATAAAGGGGAAATTCAAGTATTTGGATTATTGCGGAAATAACAAAAACAAAAATAACGATTCCAAGAATTTTTCCAAAAGAGAGAGACCAGGAAGCAATATTTTCTAAAGCTCCAGTGAAAAACAAAGCGCAAATAACCAGAAGAGGAAATAAAATTCCGCTCCCAAAACTCATTATGAGTTTTTGCCTGGAATATATCTTAGCAAGCTTTCTTCTTTTTGGGTTATATTGATAATTTTCCTTTGGCTTTGATTTTGTTTCGCTCTTTGCCATGATTATTCGTCCCTTGCTTCTTTTATAAAATTATTGAATATTTCTATGACCCCCTCGTCGCTTTTTGCCTGCGAAATGCTGTTTCTGGCTCTTGCACCGTTGTGCATTCCCTTAATCAATGAGCTCGCAAACACCTTTAGGTTGCGGTCGTCACATTTGTGTTTTTTGCAAAGCTTAATGTAATTATCAAAAATTTCTTTTCTTTTTTTGGAAGTTAATTGATTGTATTTTCCTTTTTTCTCAAAATCAACGCAGTGTTCAAATATTGCAGGATTTTTTATTGCTGCTCTTCCAATCATAACATAATCACATCCTGTTTCTTTCAGCATTTGTTTTGCTTTTTCAGGGGAATCAACATCTCCGTTTCCAATCACAGAGATCTTCACTGCCTCTTTTATTTTCTTTATTATGCTCCAGTCAGCTTTTCCCGAATACCGCTGTTCTTGGGTTCTTGCATGAATCGTTATTGCAGAAACCCCTGATTCTTCCAAAACTTTCGCTATTTCAACAGCTTCATCTTTTTTAAAACCAGAACGCATCTTTACCGTGACGGGAATTTTGATTTTATTCATTTCTTTCACAATTTTTTTCATCATTTCTTTTATTTTTGTTTTTTCTTTCAAAAGAGCAGAACCATAACCGAGCTTAACTATTTTTTTGCTTGGACAACCCATGTTTATATCAAGAACGTTGTATTTCATTCCAAGTTTTTTTGCTGTTTTAGCAGCTTTGATTATGAGTTCAGCATCATTTCCAGACAATTGGAATGCAAGAGGAGAATCATTTTTGCAAGTTTCAATCATTTTAATAGTTTTCGGGCTTTCGTGAACCAATGCCATGGCATTAACTTGCTCCGTCCAAGCCATGCTTACTCCATAATGCCTGCAGAGAAGCCTAAAAGGCAGTATTGTGACGTCTGCCATGGGTGCTAGAATGAATTTGTTTTTGAGTTTAGGAAACATGGTTTTGGTTTTTCTTCTTTCCTTTTAAATCCATCCTTTAACAAACTTTAAATAAATCCTCAACATAAGAGTATCATGTCAAAAGAAGTGTGCTGGGTTGTTGACTGCGGGGAGATATCTTATTCAGATATGATTAAGCTTCAAAAAACGGTTGCTTCACTGAGGCTTAGAAACATAATACCTGATGTTCTTCTTCTTGCCGAACACGAACCGACGATAACGCTGGGAAGCAGAGCTTCTGAATCGCAGCTGAGAATCATGAGAAGAGTTCTTGAACAGAGAGGAATTCCTGTCGTTGATGTTCAAAGACAGGGAGGAATAATGTTTTACATGCCAGGCCAGGTTGCTGGTTATGCAATAAGAAGTCTTGGTGTGAGCCAGGTAGAATCCCATGTTGCTGGAATTGAAGAAACGCTGCTCAAAACAATATCTGATTATAAGATTAATGCAAAAAAAGGATATGAATCAAGTCCGGACAACAAAAGAATTGCAGGAATATGGACATTGTTCAGAGCAAAGGAATGCAAACTAGCCTCAATCGGAATCGATGTTTTTCAGAGAATTTCTATGCACGGATTTGCATTGAATGTCAACACTCAAAATGAATACTTTGATTTCCTGGATATGCACGGCAAGGGAGCAACATCTATGCAAAAAGTTCTTGACAGGCCATTAAGACTGCAGGAAGTGAAAGAAAAATTAGTGGAGAATTTTTCAAAAATTTTCAATTATGCTGCAGATAAAAAATCATATTTGTCTTTTCTGGATGCAGTTAGAAAAGTGAGCGCAAGTGTTTCTGATGAATAAAGCGATTGACAAAATTTTGAGAGAGCAGGAGTCGCTCAACAAAGACGGACTTTACTCAACAATTGACAGGGAAACAGGGTTCATAATTAGTACGCTGATTAAAAAAAGAAATCCAAAAAATGTTCTTGAAGTAGGAACGTCAATTGGTTATTCGGGAATTTGGATTGCATCTGCACTGAAAAAGGGAGCAAAGCTCACCACGATTGACGGATGGAAAGAAAGAGCCGCAATTGCGAAAAAGAACTTCAAGAAGTCAAAATTACCAATAGAATTAATCGAAGGAAGGGCTCTCGAAATAATTCCAAAATTAAAAACAAAATTCGATGCTGTTTTTCTGGATGCAACAAAAGCAGAGTACCTTAAATACCTAAGAGCAGCAAAACTAAACAAGAATGCACTCGTTATTGCAGATAACACAATTTCTCATGCCCACAAAATGAAGGATTTTCTGGACTACGCAGAGAAGCAGTGTGCCTTCACAATAAAAACAAAATCGGGACTGACATTTTTCGTTCTTTAGAAATTTATCTTGGAAGCTGTCTGGGAATTTCTATTTCCTCTTTGGATTCCCTGACCGGCTCTTTTATTTCTTCTTTTTTTTCCATGAAATGATCATGCATGGGCTCTTCTTTCTTCTTGAATTTTGATTTCAGCCAGGAAAATAGATTTTTAGACTCTCTTTTGACATCTTTTACTTTTTCGGATGTAAATTTCTCCCTTGCCGCGCCCCATTCTCCAAATGCGGCCGCCAGCTCTTCAATTGTTTGTCCGTATTTCTCAAAATAAACAAATTTTTCAAGAGGATATTTTGCAGACTGTTTTCCCTGCTCCGCAGAATAACCGAGAGTAATTATTGCGAGTATCTGCGCAGGCGCTTTTACTGCAAACAAGTCATTGAGAGCTTCGTCGCTGAATCCAACAACAAGAGAGCACCCAAGTTCCAGCGCTGTCGCCGCGAGAAGCATATTTTCAGCAGCGAATGACGTGTCTTGGACGGAATAAATTTTGTCCCCTTTTTGCCCGAAGAATTTTCCCAGTTTCTTATTTTCTGAAATTACTACAATATGTACGGGCGCTGTTTTCATCCAGCTTTGATTTCCGCATGCATCGGCTATTTTCCCTCTGCTGCCTTCGTCCCTCACAACAAGAAAGCTCCTGTCCTGAAGATTTCCTGCGCTTGGAGCCAGTCTTCCTGCATCGAGAACAAGGCCGAGTTTTTCCCTTTCAACCGGCTTATCGAGGTACTTTCTGCACCCGTATCTTTTCTGAATTGACTCTATTGCATCCATAACAGAATATTTGGCTGCTTCATATATAAATTTATTGCTGCGACATGCTGTTTAATTCTGCTTTCATGCTGTTGATATTTTTTTCAACATCTGCTTCTATTGCTTCGAGTCTGTGCCTTTCCTGATTAACATCAATTCCAGATTCTGTCAATTTTTGGCCGTTGCTTGACAAATAAGCTTTAATCTCCTTTGTTTTTTTCTTAACAGCATCTGCTTTTGGAAGAAATTCAGCATATGTAAAATCAAAATCTTCTGAAAGAATTGGCTGGCCTTGTTTTGCCCTCTGCATGAACCCATTCCATTTCTCCAGAGGAATATTCATTTCCTTTATTGCTGCATTCAGTTCTGTTTGTTTTGCAGCATAATCTTTGTCTGAAGAAAGGGATATTTTGTCATCTTCCTCCGGAGCATTTCCCGAGCAAGCAGTCATGAGAATTATTGCAGCAAATAAAAACCACCCTTTCATGAAGATGAAAATATAAACGTTCTTTTTAAATTTATCCTTCTTCAATACATTTTTAAACCTCAATTCATGATGAAAAGGCATGGATTATTCCGAGTTGGTTGAGGTTTATGAGAAGCTTGAAAAAACAAGCAAGAGGCTGGAAAAAACGCACATAATTTCTGAATTTCTGAAGAAGGTCAGAACAGATTCTCTTCCTCAGATAGCTCTTCTTTTGCAGGGAAACATTTATCCTGCTGTCGAAGAGAAGAAAATCGGCGTTGCAGCGAAACTGGTTTTGAAGGCAATTGCTGCATCAACAGGCATTTCTTCAGACAAGGTTGAAAATCAGTGGGCCAAAACAGGAGACTTGGGAAAAACTGCAGAGGAATTAATTGCAAAGAAAAAACAGCACACCTTGTTCAAAACAGACATTACTGTTAAAAAAGTTTTTGACAACATAAGAAAACTTTCTTCTCTCGAAGGAGAAGGCACGGTTGCAAGAAAAGTTGATTTGATTTCTGAATTGATGACTTCTGCAAGTCCTTCTGAAGCAAAATTCATTGTAAGAACATTGCTTGAGGAACTGCGAGTTGGAGTTGCGGACGGAACGTTGAGAGATGCAATCGTCTGGGCTTATTTCGGAAAAGACATAGGATTCACTTATAATGCAAAAGAAAATGATTTTGATGTGAAAGACAGGGTGTTGTATCAAAAATACGCCGATGCTGTGCAGACCGCCTATGACAAAATAAATGATTTCTCCGAAGTTATAATGGTGGCAAAAGACAAAGGCCTTGCGGGTCTTGAAAAGTCGTCATTGAAACCCGGCTCGCCAATAAAAGTGATGCTGTATCCGAAAGCAGAGGATTTCAAAGAAGCATTTGAAGCGCTAGGGAAACCTGCTCAAATTGAATATAAATTTGACGGATTCAGAATTCAGGCTCACAAAAAAGACGGAAAAGTCATATTGTTTACGAGAAGATTAGAAAATGTAACAAGGCAGTTTCCAGATGTTGTTAAATTTGTGGAGGAACACGTCAAAGGAGATGATTTTATTATTGATTCGGAAGCAGTTGGTTATGATGTAAAAACAAAAAAATACATGCCGTTCCAAAAAATATCACAGAGAATTAAAAGAAAATACGATATTCATGAAGTAGCAGAAAAATTTCCTGTCGAACTGAATGTTTTCGATGTTGTTGAATTAAACGGAGAGAATTGCATAACTAAACCATTCAGGGAAAGAAGAAAACTTCTTGAGAAAATAATCCCGAAAGAAGTTCGTTTCAAAATAAAAATTGCAGATGCTATCGTGACTGACGACGTAAAAAAAGCAGAAAAATTCTACAAGGAATCTCTTGAAGCAGGAAATGAAGGAGTTATGGTTAAATCTCTTGATGCTCCGTACCAGCCGGGAAGAAGAGTTGGCGGAGGAGTAAAAATAAAGCCAGTCATGGAAACTCTTGATGTTGTTATTGTCGGAGCTGAAAAAGGAGAAGGAAAAAGAGCAGGCTGGTTAAGTTCTTTCTTAATTGCATGCAGAGATGAAGAAAATGATGAACTCGTTGAAATTGGAAAAATTTCAACAGGATTCAAGGAAAAAACAGAGGAAGGAACTTCTTTTGAAGAAATGACAGAGCTGCTTAAATCTTTGATTAAGGAAGACAAGGGAAAAATTGTTGTTGTAAAACCAAAAATAATCATTGAAGTTGCTTATGAAGAAATACAGAAATCTACAGAGTATAGCTCCGGTTATGCATTAAGATTTCCCAGACTTGTTCGGTTAAGGGAGGACAGAGGTCCCAATGATGCTTCTACATTGAATGAGGTTGATGTTTTGTACAACAAGCAGAGAGGAAGGCACAGTTAGTATTGCTATGACTGAGTTAGCACCAGAGGCGAGGCGTTAGAAGTTAGCGTCAAAACGTGAGGTTCTTTTTTAATTTTACAGAAAAAGCGGAAGGGGTTGTTCCTTACGGGAAGGGGCCGCTCTTATTCCCAGCAATTTAGAACCGAGCCGACGCTAACTTCGTTATCAAATAGAAAGGTTTTTATATCGTTCTGCACCGAAAAGAAGCAAAATGGAAGAAAGAGAGGAAAGCAGCCACGAATGCCCATTATGCGCAAGCAGAAATGTTTCTTACAGCATTAGAGAAAAGGCATGGGTTTGCAGAGACTGCGGTTCAGTAAGCGGCGGAATTCCAATCATGGTTGAAAAACCAAGAGAAGAGGTCGTAAAAGAAATTCTTCCTTCAAGTTTGGTCAGAAAGAAAGAAGCTCTTGTTGCCAGAGCTGCAAAGAAAGCTAAATTAGCTAAGAAAAAAGCTAAGCTTGCAAAAAGAAAAGGCAAGAAGAAAGTTAGGAAAGCGAAGAAAAAGATTTCTAAAAGAAAACCAAAGAAAAAAACCGCTAAAAAAATAAAGAAATCAGTCAAAAAGAGTTTCTTGAGAAGATTATTGAGAAGAAGATAGTCATTTCCAAGTAACTTCTACTTGGTCAGTTCTCCAATGAGGTTTGATTTCTGTTGTTGTTTTTACTTTCGCTTTGTATTCTATTAGACCGAGATATGCTATCATGGCTCCCTGGTCAACAAGATACTGATTTTCTGGAATAAAAAATTTTGCATTTCTTTCTTTACACATTATTTTGCACATTTCTTGGAGACGTTTATTGCAGGCAACTCCTCCACCCAAAAGTAATTCTTTTTTATTTGTGTGAGCCATTGCTCTTTCTGCAACCTCAACTAACATTGCAAAAACAGTTTCCTGCAGTGAAAAACAGATGTCTTCTTTAGTTTCTTGCTTTCTGTCGTACAATTGCTTGCATTTAGTTAGTATTCCTCCAAAATTAACATCCATTCCTTTGACATTGTAAGGCAATTCAATTAGTTTTTTTCCGTTTTTTGCTAATTCTGCAATTTTTGGACCGCCAGGAAATCCTAATCCAATATGCCTTGCAAATGAATCCAAAACATTTCCAATTCCTTGGTCTAATGTTTCTCCAAAAATTCTGTATTTTCCTGCTTCATATGCAATTATTTGAGTATTTGCACCAGATGCATAAAGTAAAACTGGGTCTTTTGCACCGGTTAATTGTCCAATTTCTAAATGCGCAACACAATGATTTATTCCAATCAATGGTTTATTTTTGCTTAATTTTAATGCAAAATCTCTTCCAACAAGTAAAGCTGGGTCTAATCCAGGTCCTTGAGAGAAAGCGATTACGTCTACATTTTCTATTTTTATTTTTGCTTTTGCTAAAGCTTGATTTAAGATTGAATTTGCAACTTTTTTATGATGTTCTGCAACTTCATTTGGAATCATTCCACCGCTTGTTGTTGTAAATGAATCTTTTTCATTTGCAAGGATTGCTTTATCTTTAACAATTCCAATTCCGAACGTGTGTGCTGTTGATTCTATTCCTAAGCAAATCATTTTACCTCAAAAAAGTTTAATTTTCCTTTTAATGGTTTGTTTTGCAAACGTTTAGCGTCTTT
>JAFGRQ010000051.1 GCA_016935155.1 Candidatus Woesearchaeota archaeon | reverse complement strand
TTAATGAATGAGTGAATGTGAATTCAGTTCATTTGAATATGATTATGATGCCCATACACTAACCCCCAAGTTCAATGCTTGGTATTTTTGACACCGAATGACGTTCAGCATCGCACAATTTCGACGAAGTCGAAATGTGCCCATTTTGGTTTTGCCAAAATTGGGTTTCACCGTAAGCTCTCTAAGGTACTCTCGCGATGGGCTGGATTGCGTAAGAGTGTCTCACTTTCTTCGGTATGCCGTCAAGGCATCCTCGGTAAGGACCCATTTACACAATACAATTGTTAGTTTTGTGCTGTTTTATAAATATTGTGTATTATAATATTTATAATTATTATAATTTATTAGGCTTAGAACGTAAGTTCCTTGATGTTAATTAAACATCAACCTCGGCACAAAGCCTTTGACAGCTCTGTGCTGAGGAAAAGAGGTGTTTAGACCGTGATATTGTGATAATAAATCTCTTTTACCTATATACTGTAGGATATAGGTTCTAGTATATAAATGTTACGAATTATAGCTACTGATGAGTAGTGATAAGGGAAAGATTTAAATAAACGTGATTAGTGGTTGGGTATGAAAATGAAAAAATTAGAGGAACTTCAAGAACTCATCCAGGATGAAAACGGCAGGTTATTTGTGAATCCAAAAAACAGTGAATACAATCATCGCTTCAAATCATACAGTTCATTCCTCTTATCTAAACCAGTAAAAAAAGCAGAGCCCATTGGTAAACTTTGTGTTATCGTTCAGATCGATACTCCATTTATACCAAAAAGAGCAAACGCGTATCTTATTTCTGAAAGAACCGACAGAGATTATGATGAAAAACGCAATGCTGGAAAATTTGTTGAAAGCGGTTTCATTGTTCGCGCTCTTCAATTCTACAGAATAAACAAAGCTTAATTTTATAACCCCTCCCCTCCCAACATCTTCTTATGCGTATAACCAAAGAACGTTTCAAGACAAGAAATGATGTATTTGATGCAAGAACAGATAGAAATATATTCGAACTATCCTCAAAAGGGCATTTTGAAGAAGGAACGTTAAGTCCTGTGTTCATAGGCAAAGAAGCAAACGTATTCTCGGCTAAGACTAAAGAAGGAAAAAAGATAATCATCAAAATATACAGAGTAAATACTTGTGATTTCAACAGAATGTATGAACTATTGAGAATGGATCCAAGATATCCCAAATTAAACAAAAACAGAAGAAAAGTAATTAATTCTTGGGCAAGCAGAGAATACAAGAATCTGCACAGAGCAAGAGATGCTGGTGTTTCTGTTCCAACACCTTACTTAATTAAGGAAAACATTCTTTTGATGGAATTCATAGGAGACGACAAAGCCGCAGACAAATTAAACATAAGCCATGATGTAGATAAAAAATTCTTTGAAAAAGTAGTAGACAACATGAAGAAGCTGAACAAAGCAAAGCTCGTTCATGGAGATTTAAGCCCGTTCAATATTCTAGTTTATCATCACGAACCGGTATTCATTGATTTCAGCCAGGCCATGGAAACAGACACTATGCGCTATGACGAGATGTTAACAAGAGACATAAGAAATATCGCTCATTTTTTCAATAAAATAGGAATAAGCACAACAGAAGAGTATATAAGGAAGAAGATTTTGACTAAATAAATAATATTCATGACCTCCCAGAAAATAAAAGATATCGCCTCCGAAGAAGATCTAGAGTTCTCTTATGAGTTAAAAATCCCTAAAGAAAGAGTTGCTGTTTTAATCGGGAAGAAAGGAGAAACAAAAAAGAAAATAGAAGAAACAGCAAAAGTCAAGCTAAAGATAGATTCTGGAGAAGGAGACGTAATAATAACTGGAAAAGATTCAATTGGTTTGTATTCTGCCAGAGAAATTGTTCATGCAGTTGCAAGAGGTTTCAATCCTGAAATTGCTTTGCAATTATTAAAACAAGATTACATGATGGAAACAATTGACTTGAGAGATTATGCTCCAACTAAAAATGCTATGATGAGGCTGAAAGGAAGGGTAATTGGAATGGAAGGAAAATCAAGAAGAGTTATTGAAGAACTAACTGAAACTCACATTTCTGTGTATGGAAAAACAATAAGCATAATTGGAGAAATAACTTTAGTTGGAGTGGCGAAAAATGCTGTTGAAAAACTTCTTGAAGGCGGAATGCACGCAGGGGTATTCAGAGAATTAGAAAAGAAACGAAGAGATATGAAATTGAGAAAGATTGAGCAAAGCTTTGATATTACTGATGAATAACTAATCACAAACCGAAGCCCGACTAAGTCGTGCAGGGTTTTTCTCAAGGAAAACTAACGTCCGGCGTTGCCGTACGAAGTTTTCTCAAGGAAAACTATATAAACTTCTTGCTTTGACTTTTTATTATGGCAACAGCAGAGGAGATGGGCAAAAAGCAAAGAGATATCTCGGTTGCTGAATTCTTTGAGAAAAACAGACATTTATTGGGATTTGATAATAAAAAGAAAGCATTGTTAACAACAATAAAAGAAGCTGTTGACAATTCTTTAGATGCCTGCGAAGAAGCAAGGATTTTGCCTGATTTAAGCATCGAAATTATTGAAATGAGCGAAGAAAGATTCAGAATCATTGTTGAGGACAATGGTCCTGGAATCGTAAAAGCTCAGATTCCAAAAATATTTGCTAAATTATTATACGGTTCTAAATTCCACTCAATGAAACAATCCAGAGGACAGCAAGGAATAGGAATAAGCGCAGCTGTTTTGTATGCGCAATTAACATCAGGAAAACCTGCAAAAATTGTTTCGAGAACAGGAAAAGATAAACCGGCGCATTATTATGAACTGCATATCGACACAAGTTCAAATAATCCAGAGATAGTTAAAGAAGGAGAAGTTGAGTGGAGAAAAGAGCATGGAACAAGAATTGAACTTGAAATGGAAGCAAGCTACCAAAAAGGAGTTCAGTCTGTTGATGAGTACCTAAAACAAACTTCAATCATAAATCCTCATGCAACAATTATTTACACAAATCCAAAAGCAGAGCAAATAATATTCACAAGAGTTACAAAAGAGTTACCAAAAGAAGCAGAAGAAATTAAACCCCACCCTTACGGGATTGAAGTTGGTATGTTGATTAAAATGCTTCAAAGCACCGAATCAAGAACGTTGCAGGCTTTTTTGATTAGTGATTTTTCAAGAGTTTCTCCTGCTGTTGCTAAAGAAATTTGCGAAGAAGCAGCAATTCTTCCAAAAGAAAACCCCGAAGACGTTACAAGAGAGCAGGCAGACAGAATTTGGAAAGCCATGAATAAAGTAAAGATAATGGCTCCTCCGACAGATTGTTTGTCTCCGATTGGAAGCGAATTATTAGAAAAAAGCTTGAAAAAAGAAATTAAGGCAGAATTTTACACTTCAACATCAAGACCCGCTTCTGTTTACAGAGGAAATCCATTCATAATTGAAGCAGCATTATGTTATGGCGGAGATTTGGAAGCAGAAGGACAAGTTAAAATAATGAGATTCGCAAACAGAGTTCCATTACAATTCCAGCAAGGAGCTTGCGGAATAACAGAAGCAATTACTGACAATAACTGGAAATCATATGGATTGCAGCAGTCTGGAAGTTCCATTCCAACCGGACCGTGCATAATTCTGGTTCACATGTCTTCTGTTTGGACTCCTTATACTTCAGAAGCAAAAGAAGCGATTGCACACTATCCTGAAATTATTAAAGAAATTAAATTAGCCTTGCAGGAATGCGGAAGAGAATTATTAAGATATGTTGGAAAGAAAAGAAGAATGGGGGATGAATTAAAGAAAAGAGGATATATTGAAAAATACATTCCTGTTGTTGCAGAAGCATTGAGAGAACTTTTGGAACTTCAAAAAGTAGAAGAAACAAGAATCGAATCAAAGTTAAAAGACATGCTTGAAAAACACAGAGGAGAAGTTAAAGACATAGCTGCGAAGAATGAAGAATATGATGAAGAATTCGCAAAAATAGGCAAAGAGGAAGAAAATGAATAAAGAAAAGAGGGGCAAAGAAGTTGTTGATAGATTGAAAGAATTAGGTACGGATGTTTACAAAGATATTTCTAAAGATAAACAACCAGAAATGGAAATGCCTTTGAGAGATTTATCCAATGTTAAATACGACGACAAAGAAGGTTTCTTTGATATAATCGGAAAGAAAAAATCAAGAACTTTAACTGCATCTACAATTAAAACGTTTGCTCAAACTTTGAAAATGATGAATTTGTCAAAGAAATTAGTTGAAACAAATGATATTGCAACTAAAAGGGATGCTTATTACCAATCTAAGGGTGCTTGGGGTCCTGCTGGATTCACAGAACAAGAAGAATCAGATGCAATAATGGATGATGTCGAAGCGATGTCTGGTTTCAACAGAGAAAGAATTGGTTTTATTCCTGATGAAGACGGTTCTGCAGTTGCGGGAGAACTCGTTATTATTGATAGAGATCCTGAGACGAATGAAGAAATCAAAATAGATTGTGCAAGAATGGGAACGGGCGGTTATTCTGTTCCTGCAAACGTTGAACAGTTTAAATTTGAAACAAAGGCAAAATTTATTCTTGCAATTGAAACGGCAGGTATGTTTTCAAGATTGAATTATCATAAATTCTGGAAAAAACACAACTGCATAATAATTTCATTAAAAGGCGTTCCTTCAAGAGCAACAAGAAGATTCATAAGAAAATTAAGTGATGACAAAAATCTTCCTGTTTATGTATTTACAGATAGTGACCCTTATGGGTTTTTCAATATCTACAGGACTCTAAAAGTGGGTTCAGGTAATGCTGCTCATATTAATCGTTATTTCTGTGTTCCGCGGGCGAAATTCTTAGGAGTTACACCACAAGATATTCTTGACTATAAATTGCCAACACACCCGTTGAAAGAGA
>JAFGRQ010000050.1 GCA_016935155.1 Candidatus Woesearchaeota archaeon | reverse complement strand
GCTTATTTTCAAGTCTTTAGAAACTTCAATATCTCCTTTTCCAAACACAATGTTTTGAGCTATTGTTGTTGCTTTGATGTCTTGAATCATTTCTTCAAATGTTTTCTTTACTTTATCATCAACTTTAGGAAGCTCTATTGTTAATTCTTCCAATTCTGTTTTCAAAGACATCGCTTTTTCTGATTTGTATTTTCTGACTGCAGAAATTACTGCAACAGCAATGTCTCCTGCTTGTTCTGCAGCATCATCAACTTCTCCATTATCAAATTTAGGCCAGTCTGAAACATGAATTGACTTTTTGCCTTCTTCTTCCGCAAAAGATTTCTTGTTTCCTGCGCTTAATTGGTAAATTTCTTCTGTTATGAAAGGC
Organism: Candidatus Woesearchaeota archaeon; assembly: GCA_016935155.1. GTDB lineage: Archaea > Nanobdellota > Nanobdellia > Woesearchaeales > UBA10107 > UBA10107. Next base: position 6,160 of record JAFGRQ010000050.1, on the reverse strand, counting down.
ATGATTGGAGCAAACATCTTCAAAACACTCAAAATTGATTTGTGCAACGTGTATTGAGCACCAATTTTTCCAAGTTTGTAATTCTGAGGATTGTAAGTTCTGTCTTTTATGATTTCTAGATAATTGTCACACAATGTGCTCCAGAAGAATTGGTCAACATCAGATTTTACTTTTGCATATTCGTACGCATCAAATGATGTCGTTGCGCTTCTGATTAACTTGTTTAACTTCGTAAGCATCCAGTGGTCTATTGCCGTTGTATTTTCCTTCTTTCCTTTGAAATCTTCCAGCTGCATGAATGCAAATCTTGATGCATTCCATAATTTTGTAACTGTTTTTAATCCGGTAATCAAATCTTTTTCCTGGTATCTTACATCTTCTCCCAATTTTGCTCCGGCTGCACCAAATCTTAATGCATCCGCAGGATATTTTGCAAGAACAACGGCAGGTTCAACAGTGTTCTCCTTTGACTTGCTCATTTTTTCTCCCTTTGGGTCTAAAACGTAACCAGATACAAGCATATCTTTCCATGGAATTTGGTTATTGTTGTAAATTCCTTTTACGATTGTGTAGAAGGCCCACGTTCTTATTATGTCATGAGCTTGCGGTCTTAGTGTATTCGGATACATTGTTTTGAAATCAATATCATCAAATCCTTTGTCTCCTGCCCAATTTGTTATTATTTGAGGGCTCATTGAGCTTGTTGCCCAAGTGTCCATAACATCTATTTCTCCTTGGAAATCATCTGAACCGCATTTGCATTTTGTTTTTGGTTTTGCTGTTAACGGATCAACGGGAAGATCTTTTTCATCGGCAACAACTATGTTTCCGCAGTTTTTGCATGTCCAAACAGGAAATGAAACTCCGAAATGCCTTTGTCTTGAAATACACCAATCCCAATTCAATCCTTCAACCCAATGAACATATCTTGACTTTATGTGTTCGGGATACCAATTTATTTTATCTGCTGCATCTATGAATTTCTTTCTGTTTTCAAGTATTTTGATGAACCATTGCTTTGTTGTTAAAAATTCTATTTCGGTTCCGCATTTATCGTGAACATTTACTGCGTGGCGAATGTGTTTTTGCGCCAAAAGCAATCCTTCTTTCTCTAAATCTTCTAAAATTGCTTTTCTTGCTTCTTTAATTGTAAGATTTTCATATTTTCCAGCCAATTTATTCATTCTGCCGTCTTTTGAAATAACAATTCTTGGTTCTGCTTTTCTTTTTGCAATTGCTTCTGCGTCGTATTTGTCTCCGTAAGAACAAACCATGAGAACTCCGGAGCCTTTTTCAGGATTTGCTGATTCGTCAGCATAAATTGGAACTTTTTGCCCGAATAAAGGAACAATCGCTTCTTTTCCAACTAATTTTGTGTATCTTTTATCATCTGGATGAACATAAATGAAAACACAGGCGGGAAGAAGTTCCGGTCTTGTTGTTGCGATTGTGATTTTGTCATTTCCTTTATCTCCGTGAGCAATCGTGAACTGAACATCGTTGAATGTCGAATCTAACTCTTTGTCTTCTAATTCAGCCTGTGCAATTGCCGTTTGGCATTGAACACACCACATTGTCGGTGCCGTCTGCTGATACACCAAATTCTTTTTATACAAATCTAGGAATGATTTTTGAGATGTTTTTATGCAGTGAGGGTCAATTGTTGAATAAATATTTGAGAAATCACAGCTCATTCCAATTATTTTCCAGTCATTAACAAAATCCGGAGTTATTTCTCTTAATGTTGTCTGGCACAGTTTAACGAAATCATCTCTTGACATCTTTGTTGATTTAACGTTCTTTGTTTTTTCAATCAATCTTTCTGTTGGCAAACCATTATCGTCTGTTCCAAAAGGATAGTAAACATTATTGCCATTCATTCTTTTGAATCTCGCAACAAAATCCTGCTGTGAATATGAATAAGAATGTCCTATGTGCATTTTTCCAGAAACAGTTGGAGGAGGAGTGTCAATAATGTACAGATTTCCTTTCTTGTTTTTATCGAATTTAAACAGCTTTTCTTTCTCCCAGAACTCTCTCCACTTCTTTTCAGATTCTTTAAAATCATACTTGTCAGCCATAGAATTTGGCTGTTCTGCCAGTTATTTAAACTTTATCCTCAAAATGGGCTTCCCAGCCTTTTAAACGCCACAGGACAGCTTTAAGCAAGGTTTATTAATATTCAAAAATGCCTTAATTTATGTGAAATGCCGAACCAAAGGTTCGTCTATTTCATTTCACAATTTTGCTCGATGAAAGGATTCATAGTATATTCGACTTACAGAATAAGCGAACAGAAAGATCATTCTTTGATTTATTTATTTGGAAGATTGGAAAATGGAGAATCTTTTCTTACAATAAATGAATACAAGCCATATTTTTACATAAAAACTGAGCAAAAAAAGCAGGCAGAGGAAGCAATAACTGCAGAATTCAAGGAAACAGAAGCTGTAAATTTCAAAAACGAGAAATTAACAAAAGTTTTGTTCAAGACACCTTCCGAATTGAAAGACAACAGAGAAATTCTGGAAAATAAAAAAATAAAGACATTTGAATCAGATGTTTTATTCACAACAAGGTTCTTGATTGACCACGAAATAACGGCATTAATGGATATCGAAGGGGATTTCAAGAAAGGAAATTTGGTAAACAGAATTTATGAAAATCCAACATTAAAAGGAATTGAAGTTTTAAACACTGAACAACTTCCAGAACTAAAAGTTCTTTCAATCGATTTAGAAGCAAGCGACCCAGAACCAACAGGAAAATTATATTCCATTTCAATGTATTCAAAAGATTACAAGCATGTTTTTATAGTTGGAGATAAAAAATTAAATCATGCGACATCTTTCGGGGATGAAAACTCTCTTTTGCTGGCTTTCAAGCAGAAATTAATTGAATTAGACCCGGACATAATTGTTGGGTGGAACGTAATTGATTTTGACTGGGATTATTTGAAAAAGAAATTTGACAAGCACAAGATTACCTTTGATTTGGGAAGAACAGAATGGCCTTGCAAATTGAGAATTGAAAGCTCATTTTTCATTGATTCAAAGGCAGATTTTCCTGGAAGACAAGTTCTTGACGGAATTCAAATGGTCAAGGCAGCATTCATAAAATTGCCGGATTACAAGCTGGACACAGCTGCACAAGCATTCTTGGGGCAGAAAAAGCTTATTGGACACGAAAACAAATGGGAAGAAATTCTTGACGCTTACAAAAACAACCAGCAGAAGCTTGTTGATTACAATTTAATGGATTCTGAATTAGTTTACAACATTTTGGAGAAAAAAGATTTAATTAAATTAACAATGCTGCGTTCTTCATTGACTGGAATGTCCTTAGATAGGATTTCAGCATCTGTAGCATCTCTTGATTCCCTTTATTTGAGAATGCTGAAAAAGAAAAACATCGTTGCAAATTATCTTCCAAAATCTTCCGATGAAGAAAGTGAAGAAAGAGTAAAGGGTGGATTTGTAATGCAGTCTGTTCCAGGAATTTATGAAAACGTTGTTGTTCTGGATTTCAAGAGCCTGTATCCTTCTGTTATGAGAACATTCAATATCGATCCGTATTCTTTCGTTGAAAATCCTCCAAAAAATCCAGATAAAAAGAAACACATTACTTGTGCAAACGGAGCTGTATTCACGAATGGTTTTGGATTTTTGCCTCAAATAATTGAAAGAGTCTGGCATCAAAGAGATTTGGCGAAGAAAAGAAAGGACGAAACAGCAAGTTTCGCTCTCAAAACACTGATGAATTCATTGTGGGGAGCAATTGCAAACCGTTCATCAAGATATTATTCTTTGGAAATTGGAAATGCAATAACTCATACGTGCCAGAAGATGATAAAACTTTGTGCAGAGAAAGTCAAGGAATTCGGATATGATGTGATTTATGGAGACACAGATTCGGTTTTCATCCTGACAAGAGGAAAAAATCCAGAGGACGCAGAAAAAATAGGAAACAAGCTTGCTGAAGAAATAAATAAATTCCTTAAGAAATTCATAAAAGACGAATACGAAAGGGAATCTTTCCTTGAATTAGAATTCGACAAGGTTTTCAAGAAATTCATGATGCCCAAAACAAGAGGGACAGAAACGGGTTCCAAAAAAAGATATGCTGGACTTCTTGTTGAAGATGGAAAGGAAGAAATAGATATTACTGGAATGGAATTCGTAAGAGGGGATTGGTGCGATGCAGCAAAAGAATTCCAATACAAGATTCTTGACTTGATTTTTCACGGAAAAGAAGAAGAAGTTAAAAGTTTCATAAAAAAATACGTAAAGGACATTTATGCAGGAAAAATGGACGAGAAATTAGTTATGAGAAAATCAATAAGAAAAGAGCTTGTTGAATATACAAAAACAACTCCGCCCCATGTCAAGGCAGCACGAAAACTAAAAACAATATCGAGCAACGTGATTGAATATTACATGACTCCAGGAAATGAACCTTTTCCTGTTGAATTGATGAAAGGGCAGAAAATAGATTATGAATATTACATTGAAAAGCAAATAGCGCCATTGGCAGACACAATACTGAGCTTTTATGATTCGACATTCGAAGACTTGATGAAGGGAAGCTCTCAGAAAGGACTTGGCGGGTTCTTTTGATTTAAATAAGAACAAGATGTGAATAAACCATTACTTTTTTAAACCAGTTTCAATTCAGTTTAACTATGAAAAGCGGGTGGATTTTGCTTTTAATCGGTATTGTTCTTCTTTGTGCATGCGTTAAGCAGACAGTAACGGAAGAAGTTGTAATAAAATACATTCCAACGGCTGCTGAAAGTGCGGAAGAACCCCTGTCTGACTCTTGTGCAGAAAAGACAGCAGAATCGGAGAGAAATTCCTGCTATTATTCTCTTGCACAAAATGAACAGGATGCGGAGTTGTGCGCAAAGATAACTGAATGGGACAAGAAAGTGAAATGCTATGAATTGATTGCAGTATCAACAAAAAAACCAGAGCCATGCACGAAAATAAATCAAGATTACCAAAGAGATGATTGTTATTTGGCCGTTGCAAAAGCAAAAGATGATTTCGTAATTTGCGGAAGCATATTGTTTAAGGATGCAAGAGAGCAATGCTATGAAAGCTTCGACTTTTCAGATGAAGACAAAGCAAGATGCTCTGAAATGTGGACATCAGAGCAAAAAGAAGAGTGCAGAAGCTATTTTGACTGATCATGCAGGAATTATTTGTTAAGAAGTACCTTCCAAAAGAATTGAAGGAAGTGAGGGGGCAGGATAAAGCTGTATCTGAGATAGCTAGCTTCATAAAAAACAGAAAAAAACCATGTGCAATTCTTTACGGACCAACAGGTTCAGGAAAAACAAGTGCGGTTTATGCGCTTGCAAATGAACTCGATTTGGAAATTCTCGAGGTAAATGCATCGGATTTTAGGAATGCTGAAGGAATGCAAAGCATAGTTGGTTCTGCAGCAAAACAAATGAGTTTATTCTCAAAAGGAAAAATAATTTTGGTGGATGAAATTGACGGTTTGAGCGGAACTAAAGATAGGGGCGGAATTCCAGAACTGATTAGAGTTATTGAAGAAACAAAATTCCCGGTCATTTGCACAGCTGTCGATGTATTTGATTCAAAATTCTCTCCATTAAGAAAAAAGTCATTGATGATTGAGTTCGAAAAGATGAATTCAGACTCAATGTTTGATATTTTGAAGAATATTTGCGTCAAAGAAGGAATAAAATATGATGAAGATTCGTTGAAACAATTAGCAAGGCAGTCTGGAGGAGATGTGAGAGCGGCAATAACTGATTTGCAGATATTAACTCCTTATAGCGAACTACTAAAAGAAGATGTTGCAGCACTTTCAATAAGAAACAAACAAGAAAGTATTCCACAAGCGTTGGTTAAGGTTTTCAAAACAACAGATTTGAACATTGCATTAAGTGCGTATGAAAACATAGACGAGAATCTTGACCAAGTTATGTTGTGGGTTGATGAAAATATTCCTTACGAATATAAAAAACCAAAAGATTTGGCTGAAGCTTATCATTTTGTTTCACAGGCAGATTTGTTCAATCGCAGGATTAGAAGATGGCAGCACTGGAGATTTTTGGTTTATATCAATGCATTTTTATCTGGAGGAATTGCTTCATCCAAAGATTCAAAGTATTCTGAGTTTGTGCAGT
>JAFGRQ010000049.1 GCA_016935155.1 Candidatus Woesearchaeota archaeon | reverse complement strand
TTTATTCCCTTCATTTATTTTATGAAAATTGATATTAATTAAAAAAGCAAACCAAAGTTTCATTTTTGTTCGGCCTGGGCACATTATTGATTAAAAGAAAACAAGCACTTAGCGGTGCGCCCCATCTTCCTTTTTTTAATTTTTATTTATTTTAGCTTAAATAAAAGGGGGAAAAAACCCAAAATACTTATAAACCCTTTGCTACAAAACACTCATTATGGAAAAGGGTGAGTTGACTAAGATTCTAAAATGGTCGGAAGTAAGTTTGACTGTCAACAGCTACAATGACATATTCTCCAGCTTTGATTCAAGACCATATCATGAAAGAGCACTGTCTGTTGATTTTATAGATGAAGCAAAAAGAGCGAGCAGAGACAAAGCATTGACAGGACTTGAACTAAATCTTCTTGTTCCTAAAAAAACAAGGGATGAATACTGCGAAACGGTAATCAAAGACAGGCTTAAAGAGCACTTTAGAAAATCTCATCATGTAGTTTCAGAAGAAAAAAGGAGCACGGTTAATCTGGGAATAAAAATGGTCATGCTCGGTATTCTTTTTATGTTCACTGCGACATTCCTGCTTTTTGAATATGGAAATAAAAATTTGATTATGTCTTTCTTCATTGTTTTGCTTGAACCCGCGGGATGGTTTACTTTCTGGGAAGGATTAAATAAATCTGTTTTTGAAGCGAAAAATAAAAATCCCGAAATAGAATTCTACAGAAAAATGACGAATGCTGAGATTAGGTTTAAATCTTACTAATATATAAATAAGTTAAATTAGCAGAAGAACAATGACTAACAGCACAATAACAAAAGAAAAGCTTGAAAAATATTTCTCAGTAACAAGCGAAGCAATTGAAGCAGTTAAAGTCGCAGGATTTGATGAAATAAGAGAGGAAGAAGCAAAAGACTTTCTTGACATGGCAGAAAGATATTTCTCAGATGCACAGCATTTCTACAGCAAAGGAGAATGGGTTTTGGCATTTGGAGCATTGAATTATGCTCATGGTTGGTTGGATGCAGGAGCACGAATTGCTTTGTTCAAGGTTTCTGATTCTAGGTTGTTTACAGTGGATGATAAAGAAGAACATTCAGAAGAAGAAACTGATGAGGAAGAACAGCCCGAATAAATAGAAAAGAATAAAAGCCTCTGCTTTCTTAATCCCTTCATGAAGCTGATAGACACATGCTCAATAATCAACTTATTTGAAAACAATAAAGAAAAAATTCTTCTTAATGAAGATGTTGCAGTTACTTCTTTTAATAAAGAAGAATTATTATTCATTACGCACAGGCATAAAATAAATGAGCATTTAAGACACAGAATGAAAAAGTTCTTTGAAAAAAACGAAATCAAAATAATTGATGTTCCTGTTCACCCCGGAAACAGAGTTGAAGAAATGATATATGTAAATTCCGTAAGTTCGGAATTACTTAAATTAATTCCCGACCCAAGCGATGCTGTACTTGCTGCATGCGCACTTGCGAATAATGCAGACGTCATAACAAAAGACAGGCATCATTTGTATACTGCAAAATTGGAGAATTTATTTGAAAAAAACGGAATAAACGTTGAGAAGAAGTTCTAAATTTTCACGTCAATATTTTTGCAGATATCTTTCCTGATATTTTGCCTCGTAAGATTTCAGTGTTTGTGCGTTAGATTTCCAACCAGAAAAAGAGACATTCTTATTCGAATAATTTTTCATCATATTTATAAAATCTGGAAAAAAATCATATACACAAAGAACAAACTCCTTTGAATGCGACACATCATTTCTGTATTTTTTTGAAACCTTGAATTCTGGTAAACCAAAAGTCACTATAAGACGCTTACCTAGCTTTAAAAGCAAATTCCTATTCTCTGAATAAAACAAATACTTTCCGCTTTTTCCATATCTTGACTTATTTATTTCTGCCAAATACAGCTCTGTTCGTTTAGTTAGTTTCTTTGCTGAATAATACGACCAGTCTGAGTTTTCAGCCCGTTCAAATCTTGAAAAAATCGAAAACAATCCCATGAACTGTTGTTTAAGTCTTGGTTTTTTATTCTTTTCTAAAAATTCAGAGAAACCTTTATAAAGCCTCTTTAGCAACCTTGATTTATGGCTAAAAAAGGGGTTTCTAAGAAAAAAGACAGGCAAAAGCCGCTTACTCAGGAAGAAATTCTGGCCAATGAATTCAACAAGCTTCCAAAGGATGTTCAGGAAAAACTGAAGGCAATCCAGGAAAAAATTGAGAAGTTCCAAAAGAAAGTTCTTAGCAAATTTGACAAATACATAACGGGAATTGCACTTCTGCCGCCAAAAAACATTGAGCAGGAAAAAAAGAAAGCAGAAGAAGAAAAAAGAACCATGCCAAAAGAAGAGGAAGAGAAATTAAAAAATCAAATCAATGCATTTGTTTTGATTGATGATTCTGATTCAACAAAAATGAGCAAAGAAGAATTGCTAGACAAGCTTTCAAAAATAATCACAGAGCAAGCGGAAGAAGTTGACAAGAATCTTGTTCCGGAAATACATCTGCTTTCTGAAGTTAAAGTAAGCTGCGAAGACGGCAGATACGAAATTTTGGAAACACTTGCGCAGTGCCAGCCTGTTTACGACCCAAGAGATGTTCTTGGAGCTTTTAAAATTTCTGAAGTTCACAAAAAAATGGTTCTGCAGAAATTCGAAAAATATATCGTTGCATACATCGGAAGCGGCTCGCTGTACAGAGGAGAAAAATCAAACGACATTGATGTTGATATAATTATTGACGATACTGATGTGAAGAGAATGTCAAGAGCTGAACTGAAAGACAAATTAAGGTCTATAATTTACGGGATGGGACACGAGGCTGCTCAAATCACAGGAGTAAGAAAGCAATTCCACATTCAAACATATATTCTGACTGATTTCTGGGAAGGACTGAAAGAAGCAAATCCTGTTTTCTTCACAATAATCCGGGACGGCGTTCCTTTGTTTGACAGAGGGATGTTCATGCCGTGGAAGCAGCTATTGCAGATGGGAAGAGTAAGACCTTCAAAGGAAGCGATTGATTTGTTCATGAGCTCCGGAGAGCAGGTTATTTTCAGAGTCAAGGAAAGACTGAAAGATTTGGTTGGAACGGATATTTACTGGTCAACATTAAATCCAAGCCAAGCAGCAATCATGCTGTATGGTCTTCCTCCTCCAACCCCTAAAGAAACAATTCAAATCATGGATGAAATTTTTGTGAAAAAAGAAAAAATGCTCGAGAAAAAATATGTCAATATTCTTGAAAGAATAAGAAAATACTACAAAGATTTGGAGCACGGAAAAATAAAAGAGATTACGGGAACAGAAATTGACGGATTGCTCAGTGATACTCAAGATTACTTAAAAAGAATCCAAAAACTATTTGAGCAAATTGAAGCGAAAAAAATGAAAGGAAACATTATCGAGATGCATGACACAATTGCAAGCATAGTGAGAGATGCTCTGCTGTTTGAAGGCGTAAAGAAAGTTTCGGAAGAGGAATTAGTTAAAACATTCAAGGAAGAACTTGTGCACAAAGGAAAAATACCAGAAAGATTTGCAAGAAAATTGTCCGAGCTCATCTCTGCAAAAAAAAGAATTGCCTCTCTTTCAAAAACAGATATCGAGAAAATAAGGAGAGATGGAAGCGAATTCACGAGATTTATGATTGAATTCATCCAGAGAAGAAGAGGTGCAGAATTAGAAAGAACAAAAATAAGGGTAAAATACGGCGACAAATACGGAGAAATAATTGTTCTTGATGATTTTGCTTATATTACAATTGATTTGGATGCAAAAGACAAGGAAGTTCAGAAAGCACAAGTCAGCAAGGACGGCAAAATTGGAAAAGTGAAAGAGTCTAGCCTTGAAGAACTTGAGAAAGCGATTGCTTCTGTTAAAATGCCTAAAAGAGTGTTTGTAAAAGAGCAAATCTTTGAAAGCATCAAAGAGATATTCGGAAATGACGTTGAGATATTGGTTAATTACTGAATTAGCACCAGAAGCGAGCGATGCTAATTCTTTTCTATACAACTAACACTACTAAACAATATATACATCAAGTTTAAATAAAAAAAGAACATTCCTTATTTCATGAAGACCGGGTACATGGTTTGCGACGCAATGACCAAAATTCCTGTAACTATTTCTTCAAAGGCAACAATACAAGAGTGTGCAAAAATCATGAGAAAGGAGCATGTTGGAAGCCTGTTGATTAAGGACACTGTGCTGAAGGGATTGATAACAGACGAAGATATCGTTCACGAAGTTATTGCAAAAGGAATAGACCCAAAGAAATCAAAAGTTCACGAACACATGATAACAAAATTGATAACAATAAGTCCAGAAGAAGACTTGTTTGATGCAGTCAAGATAATGACCGATAAAAACATAAAACAGCTTCCAGTCATGGACGGAAAGAAAATGATTGGTTTGTTGACGTGGAAAGACGTCATGAAAATAGAGCCAGAACTGTTTGATTTGATGGTCGACAAACTAAATGTAAAAACAGAGTCGCACAAGGCATTGAATGACGGAATTTGCCAGGAGTGCGGAAACTATTCTCCAAGACTTGTTATTAGAGACGGCGCAGCAATCTGCAAAGAATGCGCCAAACACTAATTTGATGTGAAAATTCTGCAAAAACAGAGCAACCTTTATAAATGCTTAAACAGATTCTTTGTGTATGGCTGAAACAGTAGAATTGGACGGTTCTGTTATCAAGTTTGAAGGCGTTTTTGACTGGAACGAAACATATCTTGCCATAGTTTCCTGGTTTAGGTCAAGAAGATTTGATTATTTTGAAACAAAAAATGTCAAAAAGAGCACAACTTACGGATTTGAGCTTGAGTACGGAGCAAAAGGAGTTAGAGAAGAAACTGATTACATTAGATATACAATCAAACTGGCGCTTCACGGCTATCACATGGACAATGTTGAAATCATTGACAAAAGCGGCGAAAAAAAGCAGCTAGTAAAAGCCGGATACATAGAAATAAAAATAAACCCCACAATAGACCTTGATTGGAAGCACAAGTGGGAAGGCACCGAATTCAAGAAAAAGGCAAGAACATTCGTACACGAACACATGATAAAGAGAAAAGTTGATGAATGGAAAGACAAAATATATTATGAAGCGTATCAGCTTCAGACAAAAATAAAGGAGGCAATGAATTTAGAGCACAAATATTCAGCTTACGATGCCAGAAAGAAAGTTATTGGTAAGTGATCTTACCCTTGAATATGAAGGATTATTCGATTGCGCAGATTTGTTTAGACTGATTGACGATTGGTTCAAGCAAAACGGATACGATAAAAATGAAATCAAGCACATAGAGAAGGTGCGGGAGAAGGGAAAATTCATTGACTATGAAATTGCACCATTCAAAAAAGTAAGCGATTACGCCCAGTATGACATAGACGTCAGAGTTCTAGTGAATAACATGACAAATGCGGATGTAACAAAAAACAAACAGAAATTGCAGCTGAACAAAGGAAAAGTTACAATAATTTTCAACGCCTTGCTTGTGACTGATGTAAGCGAAAGATGGGAGTCAAAACCTTTCTTTTTCTTTTTGAGAGTTTTGTTTGACAAATTCATACACAAAAGATACATAGAGCAGTATGACAAAGGTTTGATGACAGATGTGCAGAACTTGCATACTGAACTGAAAGGTTACTTGAATCTTAGCAGACACACGCAGGGAAGTTAACTACCACAAGACAACCTCGCGTGAGATATTTAAACGGACATTTTCTATAAATCTATATGGAAATAGATGAAAAGCTTGCGGAATTGATTGGAATAACAATCGGTGATGGATGCATAAGCATAACTAAAAGATATAGCGAATATGCAGTAAGCGGAGATGTAAATGAAGAGAGAGAATATTATGATTCTCATGTCATTCCATTGATGAAAGAAGTCCTTGCAAGGAAAATTCCTGATGTGAAAATTTGCGGCAAAGAATACTCAAAAACAGGCGTTTATGGTGTTTATATTTTTGATAAGAGAGTTACTGATTTTTTCATTGAATATGGACTCAAATCAGGAAAGAAAACATTTGTAGAAATACCGAAATCCATTCTAGAAAATAAAAAAACTCACATTCCATTCTTACGTGGACTATTTGATACGGATGGTTCGATATTCTTTCAGAAAAGCAATTCAACAAAAAATCCAATACATAAATTTCCTAGAATCACTCTTGTTTCTACTTCTCATTTATTGATTGAACAAGTGGCCAACATTCTGCTTTCGCTAGGTTATTCCCCAAAAATACAAAAACCATCCAAGGGAAAACGCGATAAAAACCCGAGCCACAGACTTTCAATTCACAGACGACAAGACACAGCTAAATGGATTGAAGAAACAGGCTTTAGCAGTCCAAAACACCTCACAAAAATCGCTGTTTGGAGAAAACTTGGTTATTGCCCTCCAAAAACCACAATAAATCAAAGAAAAGCCATTCTGAACGGTTAAGTTTATAAAAAACTCGTCTTCTTTAAACATCAACTCACATTCACGTGGGAGTGGCAGAGTCTGGTCAAATGCGCAGGTGAAATAACCAAAAGTTATTTCTGCGAAACTTAAGACCGGCAATTGAAAGATTGCACAGCGGAAGACATCCTGTGGCTTAGTGCCTGCGAGGGTTCAAATCCCTTCTCCCACACTTTATTTTAATGCCTCCGTGGCTTAGTAGCTATAGCGGCTGCCTAGTAAGCAGCAGGTCGAGGGTGCAAATCCCTCCGGAGGCTTATTTTTTTATTTAAGAATTAAATTTTTAGAAATTTTTCACAAAAATAAAATTAAATCACATGCTGTGTGCAAAACTAATATCAGCGACCACACAATTCTTCATTCTTTAGTTAAGTAAAGTTAAAATTTGTTTAGAAAAACAATAAAATAATACCCAACAAATGCCCGAAGGCATTCGTGAGTAAAAACAAATGGCGTAATATGAATGTATTTTTACAGCTATAAAAGTATTTCGTTTTCTTTAAAAGGAAGGCCTGACAAGCTCGTTTAAGCCATTTACAGCCGTTTTTGACTTTTTTATTTTCAATACTGAAATAATTTACAAAGCCCATAACTACAAAGTAGAGTTGTTACTACTACTGAATAACTAATGATAGAAACATTTATATATGAGTATGATGTACTCTGCAGGAGGGGGTTGGTAAGACATTATACTATTTGGGGGAAACTATAATGGAATCGAACAACAGAACAAACACAATCGCAGTTTTGACAGCAACAGGAATTCTTTTAGGAGCAAATGCGTATGGAGCAGCAAATGTTTCAAGCGGAAGTGCTGCAAATCTTTTAGAAAAGGACGCAAAGAAAAGCTCAGCAAAAAGTTCCCCTGCGCAGATTCCAACAAAAGTTCCCTCACAAACAGACATTGATGTCGGAGACGATGATGAATACATAAAAACTTCAAAATCAAAAAAGAAAGCAGATAAAAAAGTTGAAGCAGATTCAAACACTGCAAATTCTTGGAAGAAATTCACAGACAATTCTTTATACGCTAATTTCGGAAGCGAAAGCACAGGTTCTGAAACAATACAAGATGACAATGTTGTTGATTATACTTCAAAAGGAACTGTTCCATTCGGAACTCTTGAAGCACTTGTAGGGATGAAGAAAAACAACAACAGAATCTTTTTAGGAGTAAACGGAAATGTTTACAAAATAAATTTCAAGGACAATACAAATGGAATAGAAACGGGAACTACAAAAATAAATCACATTGATTATGCACCAGGAATTGGCTATGCAAAAGACTTTAAAAAAGCGGACAGAGTAATCAAAGGAGCAGACGGAAAAGACAGGAAAGTTGTTGATACATTAACACACAGACTTGGATTGTTCCTTGCATACAAGGGAATTTCTGACTCAATAAAACAAGCATACGACATCATGGACATTTCAAAAGACAGAAATGCTGGCGGAATTGAAGCGACAATCATGTATGACTTACTTAACAGAACTGCAAAAGTTGTTGAAGTTAGAGCAGGAGTTTCAGCAGCAAGCGGGGATTCTAAAACAAATGTTTCAATGCCAACACTGACATTCACAAATGAAACAACTGTTCCCTACAAGAGAACAGACATGTTCGGAGTAGTAAAAGTTCACTACAACAGAGCTGCTCTTGATTTGATGCTGAAAGATGTTTCTGAAAAAGAAGGAGACAGAAAATCAGACTACACAGAAGGAACTGCAAAAATAGCTTATGAAATCAACAAATACTTGAGCGCAGGACTTGGTTACAGCACAATTCTTTCCGGCTCAGCAGATAATTCTGCATACAGCGGAAATAGACTATTTGGCGGCGTAAAAATTCATTACGACAATGAAAATGCCACATACAGTTCAAACAAACAGCCCAAGCCAAAAGCAACTTACACAGCAACACCGGTTGCTACACCAACAAAAACAATTCCAAAATCAGGAAAAAACTAAAACATGAAAAACGCAGTTAATTCAATATTATCTGTATTTATCTTCGTTGTTCTTAGTTTAAGCGTTTTTGCACAGGCTGCAATAGAACCTAGCACAGCTTATTCTAACGATAATTTAGTTTGTTCAATTTCTGGAGCAAATTCAGGATTGTATTTGTATGAATGGTATGAAAACGGACAAAAGAAATCTTACACTTCAAACACAGTCCCAGCATCAGCAACAGAACACTTTGATGTTTGGAATTGCAAAATGTTTATTCCTCCAACAATATACACAGGAAAAACACAAGTTGGAGAAGCAACAATAACAATCTCAAATGCAGCACCAGATTATGTTGATGCATTCGGACCTTACACAGGAACTGAAGGAATCGCAGTAGATTTTACTGCAGATGCTTCTGATTCAATTGATAATGATGCAATAACATCATGGCAATGGGATTTCGGAGACGGAGTAGGAACTTCGACAGAACAAAATCCAACTTACACTTATGCTCAAAACGGAACTTACCTTGTTAATTTAACAGTTGCAGATGAATACGGCGCAACAGCAACTACAACTACAACTGCAGTAATTGATGATACAATACCAACAGCAGACGCTGGTGTTGACCAAACAGTTGTTGAAGGAGATTTAGTAACATTCGATGGAAGTGCTTCAATTGCTTACGATGTTCCAATCACTTATGCTTGGGATTTCGGAGACGGAAATACAGGAGTTGACGTTAATCCAACAAATACTTATGCTCAAAATGGAACTTATGTTGTTACATTAACAGTAACTGACGCAGATGGTTCAATTAATGTTGACACAATGACAGTAACTGTAACAGATACTGTACCAACAGCTGATTTTTCAGCTTCAGAAAATCCTGCAACAGAAGGAGTTGCAGTTGACTTTACAGATTTAAGCACAGGATATGTTGGAGACCAACCTTATACTTACTTCTGGGATTTCGGAGATGGAGTAGGAACTTCAACAGAACAAAATCCAACTTACACATTCGCACAGAATGGAACTTATGTTGTTAATTTAACAATCACAGATATTGACGGAAGTCAAGATTACTTTGAAATGACAATTGATATTCTTGATACTGTTCCAACAATT
>JAFGRQ010000048.1 GCA_016935155.1 Candidatus Woesearchaeota archaeon | reverse complement strand
GGATCATATTTTTCAAGAGAAATTAAATCTACTTTCAATACATTCCCGCAATATATGTGAGGGCTTCCAAAAGAAGTCTTCCCAGTTTTCCAAAGATAAGGTAAATCTTTTTCCTGTATTTCAGAAAAAGAATCAGAAAGAAAATCATAATCTTTTACTTGAATTGAAATCCCGTGTAGTTGGGTTATGATTGTTTTATATACGGCGCCACCAATTACATACAATTTCCCTTTTTTGTGTTTATTGGCAAAAGCGAAAGCTTTAATGAAATTTTCATCTAATTTCATTCCTCTCAAGAAAAGACTTTCGTAGTTCATTCGATTCAACAAAAAGAGCTAGTTTATATAGATTTTCCAGAAAACATTTATAAACGTCCATTCTAACTCAAATCCATGGCTAACGTCCTTACAGCAAAAAAAGAGGAGAACATAGCTGAATGGTATCAGCAAGTCTGCCTTAAAGCAGAGTTAGCTGAATACGCAACTGTTAAAGGATGCATGGTTCTAAGGCCGAATGGTTATGCAATATGGGATTCAATCCAAAAATATTTTGATGAAAACATAAACAAAGCAACAGGAGTAAGAAATGCTTATTTCCCGTTATTTATCCCGGAATCTTTCTTCAACAGAGAAAAAGAACATGCAAAAGGTTTGAAAATAGAAGTTGCATGGTTGGATAAAGATGTAACGGGAGATGGAGAACGTTTAGCTGTAAGACCAACATCTGAAACAATAATGTACGACTCTTATTCTAGATGGATTAGAAGCTACAGAGATTTGCCTTTGAAGATGAATCAGTGGTGCAATGTTGTAAGATGGGAAACAGAGGCAACAAAATTATTTTTGAGAAGCAGAGAATTTTTATGGCAGGAAGGGCACTGTGTTTATGAAACAAAATCAGAATGCGAAAAAGAAACTCTGAATTACATTCAATTATACACAAAACTTTGCAAAGAACTTCTTGCACTGCCTGTTTTAACAGGTAAAAAAACAGAAAAGGAAAAATTCGCGGGCGCAGACTACACAATGACAATTGAAAGTTTCATGCCTGATGGAAAAGCACTGCAGTGCGGAACATCTCATTTGCTGAGCCAGAATTTTGCAAAAGCATTCAATATAAAATATTTGGGGAAAGATGAAAAAGAACATACTCCTTTCCAAAATTCATGGGGATTAAGCACAAGATTAATTGGAGCATCAGTTATGACTCACTCGGACAACAAAGGATTAGTTTTACCTCCTAGAGTTGCTGAAAATAAAGCAATCATTATTCCTGTTTTCATAGGAGACTCAAAAGACAAAGTTGCAAAGAAAGCAAAAGAAATCGCACACTCATTAAAAGAATTCAATGTAATTCTCGATGACAGAGAAGAATACAATCCCGGATGGAAATTTACTGAATGGGAATTGAAAGGAATTCCGTTAAGAATTGAACTTGGACCAAAAGATTTGGAAAAAGACCAGGTTGTTATAGTAAGAAGAGATACAGGAGTAAAAACATTCGTTCCATTAAAAGATTTGAAAAGAAAGATTGAATTTGAATTGGAAGCGATGCACAACGATTTGTATCAGAAAGCAGAGAAATTCTTAAAGTCAAGCTTGGCAGAAGCAAAAGACTGGAAAGAATTTGTAAAACTAACTGCTAACAAATTAGTCAAAGTTCCTTTCTGCGGAGAAAAAGACTGCGAAGACGATATCAAAGCAAAAACAGAAGGAGTTACTTCGAGAGTGATTCCATTTGATGATGCTGTAAAGAAAGGAAGCAAATGCATCCATTGCGGAAAGGAAGCAAAAGTTAATGTTTATTTCTCACGGGCTTATTAGTTCTGTCTAAATGATTTACAACATCGTCCAAGTCAAGATGTTTCAATACTGAACCGACATCCTTCACTAACTCACCGGAATTTGTGTATTCTTTTGCCTCTTTTTTCATAAATTCCCTGTAAAAATCAAGCAATGACTTGTAAACAGGAACACCAAGCGCCTCAATGTTTCTTCTTGCCAGCGCAGAACAGTGCAAGTCGCTGCTGACAATCTTTCCGAGCTTTCCTTTTGGCGTTTGAGAGTATGCAATATCCACTACAAGAAGAGAACGCTGCCTAGATTCTTCATCCACAACAATGGCGTATGTTTCTGTTCCTTCCATCAAGTTCGCCGCGCATGATGTTTATTTAAACTTTGCCATAAAGAAAACCTTTATAAAAAAGGGGCAAGTAGGGACAACATGGCTGGTGATTTAGAATATAGGATTAAGAAAATTGCTTCTAAGATAAGTAAAAGAAACCTATCCGAAAGCCAGGACAGACTGCAGAGAATATACAAGCAATTGGGAGTGACCAAGGAACCTTTTGCTGGCGACGAGATGGTTTATCTTTCAGCCCTTAGTGATTTGGAAAGGTTGAAATACGGAGCTTTGATTGCACCGCTGTACAATAAATGTGACATGCGCGGCCACGCAAACACAATAATCGCCAAATTTAAAGAGAATTACAGAACAAGAAACAATGCAGAAAATTACCTTGAAGCAAACAAACACAATCTTGAAAACATACCCGATGCAATCAAAAATGAACTGCTGACAAAATATGGAAAGGACAGAATAATCGGAGTTCTTCCCCGCCACTTCAAACATGAGACTTACCAGGAAACAAGATATGACATTTATGTTGACGGCAAAGAAATGCCTTCAAAAACAATTTCAAACCAACCGAAACCTTTATAAAGCTCTTGGCTCTCAATGATATTAAGTTCTGATAAAAATGACAGAAAAACTAAAGACAGGAACTACGACAATAGGAATTGTGTGTTCTGATGGAATCGTGCTCGCAGCAGATAAAAGAATGACTGGCGGAAGCATGATAATGCAGAGAGATGCTGAAAAAGTCTTTCCTTTAGTTGATAATATCGTTGTTACGATTGCGGGAGTTGTTTCTGAAATACAGAGAGCAATCAAGTTCGCAAAAGCAGAATTAAAGCTTTTAGAAGTAAGAACGAACAGAAGTGTTACAGTAAAAGATGCTGCAAATCTTCTTAACAACATGGCTTATGTTAGTGTAAGACAAATGGGTGAATGGGGTGTTACGGGATTTTTAGTGGGCGGAAAGGATGTTAATGGATTTTCATTGTATGAGGTTGGAGCGGATGGAACTTTGAAGAAACATGACAAATTTATAGCAGACGGTTCTGGAATGCTGTTCGCGCTTCCAACATTAGAATTAAAATACAAGAAAGGATTAGCAACATCAGAAGGAGTTAAATTAGCTGTTGAAGCAATCGACCAGGCGCAATTGAGAGATTCTGCATCAGGAAATGGGTTTGACGTTTACACTATCACTGAGGAAGGATTCAAGAAAGTAATTTCAAAAGACATTACATCCAGAGCTACAATATAATTCTGACATAAAAAAGAAAAAGAAGTTTAGGAAAAACCGGGATAAGTCAATAACTACTCAAAAACAAAAATGAATGAAATACAAAAAGAAATACTAAAAAGTTTGCCGGAAGGCAAAATAAGCGATGCTAGTTACGAGGCTGCAAATATTGTTCTGTACACTAAAGACAGGGAATATTTCCTTGATAACAAAGGAACAATAAAAAACGCAGTTGATTCTGTAAAGAAAAGAATTGAATTGAGAGCAGACCCCAACATTCTTCTGGATGAAGAAAGAGCAAAAGAAATAATCACGAAAATGTTCGACAAGGAAGCAGGATTAAGCGATTTATTCTTTGAAAAAGCACGTTCTGTTGTTACAATAGAAGTTGAAAAACCGGGAAGTGCAATCGGAAAAAATGGACAAACATTGAAGGAAATAAAAGAAAAAACAATGTGGAGCCCGAACATAAGAAGAGCTCCTGCAATAAAATCAAACATAATTGACGATATCAAGGCGTTGATGTACAAGAATTCTGAGGAAACGAGGAAATTTTTAGACAGAGTAGGACACAGAATTTACGACGGATGGACAAGAGCAAAAGCAAACGAATGGATTAGATTAAGTTATTTGGGGGCTGCAAGAGAAATTGGAAGAAGCGCGATACTTCTGCAAACTCCAGAATCGAGAATATTGCTGGACTGCGGAATAAATGTTGCAGGCCAAGGAGCAGATCAGTATCCAATTTTAGAAGCTCCAGAATTTGATATTAATGAACTAGACGCTGTAATTATTTCACATTCACACGTTGACCATATTGGTTTATTGCCTTTTTTGTTCAAGATGGGATACAAAGGCCCAGTTTACTGCACTCCTCCAACAAGAGATATTGCGGCATTATCTGAAATTGATATTGTAAAAATTGCAAATGGAGAAGGAAAAGAACCTCCTTATGACATGGACGACATAAAAAGTTCCGTTAAAAATACAATTGTTTTGGACTACGAAGAAGTTACAGACATAACTCCTGACGTAAGATTAACATTTTACAATGCAGGACACATTTTAGGAAGCGCATTAGTTCATCTTCACATTGGAAATGGTCTGCACAATTTGGTTTATACGGGAGACTTGAACTGCATTCCAACACAATTATTGGATCCGGCCGTAACAAGATTTCCAAGAGTTGAAACACTGATGATTGAATCAACTTACGGAAGCAAGCTTGCGGTTAAAGAACCGGAAAAGGAAGTAGATGAAAAACTCGCTGAATTAATAACTCAAACTGTTGAAAGAGGAGGCAAAATTCTCATGCCGGTTCTTGGAACAGGAAGAGCCCAGAACGTCCTCGTTATTTTAGATACTTTAATCAAATCTGGAAAAATAAATGTCCCGGTTTTCATTGACGGAATGGTCTGGGAAATGACAGCAATTCACACGGCATATCCTGAATATATGAATATGTCAATGAGAAAAAAACTTATGAATAAGGAAACAAATCCGTTCCTTAATCCGATGTTCAAGAGAGTAGGTTCTTCTAAGGAAAGAAAGCAAGTCATTGACAATGAAGGGCCGTGCGTAATTATTGCAACATCAGGAATGTTGGTCGGAGGAGCTTCAGTTGAATATTTCAAGGGACTCGCTGAAAATCCTAAAAATCTTTTAGTTTTCTCATGTTATCAGGGAGAAGGCTCACTAGGACGAAGAGTTCAAAGAGGAGAAAAAGAGATTGTCTCTTCGAAAGGACAGAGGCAGGAAGTCCTGAAAGTGAATATGGAAATTTCGAAAATTGATGTTTCCGGCCACGCTGACAGAAACGGATTGATGAATTTCGTTGCAAAATGCGAGCCGAGACCTAAAAAAATAATTGTAAATCACGGTGAGCCAGGAAGCGCTTT
>JAFGRQ010000047.1 GCA_016935155.1 Candidatus Woesearchaeota archaeon | reverse complement strand
TAGTTAGAGGACGTTCAATGGAATCTGTTGTTGCAGGTTCATTATATGCTGCTTGCAGAAGACATGATGTTCCAAGAACTTTAGATGAATTATCTGAAGCTTCTGGAATTGAGAAAAAAGAAATCGGAAGAACATACAGATTCATAACAAGAGAATTAGGAATTAAAATATTGCCTTCAAATCCGGCAGATTACATTGCAAGATTCGCTTCATCTTTGAAATTAAGCCCTGAAGCACAATCACACGCAGTTGAAATATTGGATATTGCTCAAAAGCAAGAATTAACTTCAGGTAGAGGTCCAACAGGAATTGCTGCGGCTGCATTATACGTTGCTGCTTTAATCCACGGAGAAAAAAGAACTCAAAGAGAAGTTGCAGATGTTGCTGGTGTAACAGAAGTCACAATCAGAAACAGATACAAGGAATTGCTTGATGAATTAGATTTGGAAAAAGAAATAAAGAAAACTAAGAAGAAAAAGAAAGAGTAAGGTTTATTAATTAGTTGATTGAGGTTCTTAGACAGGAGAATTAAAATGAAAAGAAAAATTAATCTTTCCGATATATTGAAAGGAGTAGTAGTAATGAACACATTAGCAGGAATAATGGTGGGAAGCACACTCAATTTATTCGTGTATCATGAAGTATCAAAAGCATTGAACAAAGGCAGTGCGAAATATGTCACAATTGAACAAGTGCGTGATTCAATAAAACAAACAAACGGAATAAAATACATTATATTAAAATCAACCATACCTGGTATAGAGCTCGCATATAAAAATCATCAAAAAGAATAATTTTCATTTAAAGAGTGTTCTAGACGGAAGATAAAATGGAAAAGGCCTATATTGTAGAATGCAAGCACAAAGGTCAGGCAATGCTAATCTCAAGAATTGCCAAGACCTATGCTAAGAAAATTGTTGAAACTATGAACATACCATACGATAAACTGATTAAAGTTGAAAAAGATGTCGTTTTCATAAGAGAAGAATGCATTTCAAGAAGAAATCTCGAGGATGCTATTGAAAGAATTGAAAGAACAACAAAAGGAGCAATCAGATTAACACAGAGAGAACACAATTACAATTAATCACTTTCTGGCCAGTCCTTTTTCCTGCATGTTTATTCTGTTTTCAAAATCTTTTGGTATTGATAATGCCGCGCAGGCAGCCGGCTCGATATTTCCTGAGTGACTCCAGACAACATATCCAATTCCGGCATCATCGCAGGCTCTCATTTGCTCTTCAATTAACTTAACATGAGAAATTCCTCTCTCTTTTAGGCGATTTTTAATTCCGCCCATATCTCCTTGAATCCACACCATGGCATCGTTGGAGACTTCAAGGAGCTTTGATATTTCTTTGTGCGTGTGGCCGTAGATATCCCGCCATACCTCGAAACAATCATTATAGCAGTATGGATAAATCATTCCTGCAATTGTTGAGTGTTTTTTCATTTCATTAAGATTCTGTCCGAGACTGTTTTTTCTCCTAAATCTTGGATTAAGATTGTCTCCATAAACGCATGAGATGATTTTTACTTTTTTCTTGAGTTTTTCTGGCAATGCAGCGTTCAATTCCTTCAGCAAGGAAATAACTGCAGCATCGTTTGATTGCTCCTTAAGAAATGGGAAGAAGGGTTTCTTCACATCTCTGCTGTCGGGATTTCTTAGGTAATCTAGAAAAACCAGCAAAGGATTTATTTCTAGAGGTTTCCTGCCGGCCCCTTCAATCTCGTTAACAATCAACGAAATTGCTTCAGCATAATTTGTAACCTTATATTCCCTTACAAACTCGGAATTCAAATCAACAAAAACAGAATCATTTCCATTCCCGTGCTTAACCGCATATTTTCCATTTTCTACTCTAGAAAGCAGTTCGTCTTTCGCAACAACGAACCGGACACCTAATCTGCATCCGTTTTTGGCGTATGTTCTTATGCTTCTTGAAAAATTATTCATTGAAGAATCATACAAATTAAATTTCGCAGCAAATTTGTTTTTAACAGGAACAGCAAATTTTCCATACTCATCTGAAACATCAAGAACGACTGTGTTCAAATCAGACACTGAAAAATAATCCAGCATTTCTTTTGTTTTTTTTGATGAACGCGCATGCCATTCATTTAATCTGAATCCTTTTACGTTCCCATCTTTGACACTTTCCTCAAGAACTGGCTTTGGAATTTCTTTTATTTCCTGTTTCGGAGGACTGAAAACACTTGCTGGAGAAGCTAATCCAATCAATGCAGTCAAAACTAGCAAACCTCTTTTCATTCCATTTGCCATATTTAACCCCCGCATGCAGAACTGGTTTATAATACTATCGGGGGGAAATCTATTTAAATGAGATGCTCGCAATTTGTTTCATGAAAAGAGGCCTCATTTTTTTAGCTGTTCTTCTTTCAATAAACTTATCTTTTGCCTCGATTACACAAACCCCCGATTTTGAGATTGTGAAAAAAACCGGAACTTGCTTCAGTGACGGAAGCATACTTTTTAACATTACAAGAGGAACTAATGCTGTCCTTCCTACGAACATAACCATAACAATAGAGGGAGATAAATTAGACAAAATGAAACTTCCGGGAAAGTGGCAGATTGGAAATTACCCTCTTGAAAATTATGAACAAATAGACAAACTCAGAGCAAACACTTGGAGCTTCAAATCATCTCCTGTGTTGGCAGAAGGAACATATGCAATTAAATTAGAGTGGGAGTCAAGGCAGGACTACGCCAGCGGCACTTCTTTCGCTGTAAACTGCCCGGCCAGAAAATGCATTTCAAATGATGACTGCACAAGCCAGCAAAAATGCACTGATGGTGCTTGTGTTTGGCTTGAATGTCCTGAAGGAACCTATGCAATGGGGCACGCATGCCTGGGAATTTGCGAAGACTATGACGAATGCACAAACGATTACTTCATTGATGGAGAATGCATTCATACTGAAAACGATAAGTGCAAGGAACAAGAACCTGTTGAGAAGAAGCTGAGCATCCTCCAAAAAATTTGGAATTGGCTAACTGGAAAGAACTAGTTTTCTTATTTTTTCGCAAGTTTCACCAGACTGCACGTTTTTGTATTTCTTTGCCAGAGCTATCAATTTATTTTTGTCCAAATTCAACACATTGTGATTTCTCATCAAATACTGGCAGAACTGCGTCACATTTTGAGGCTCGGAATCAAAATGCGCCCGTTCAAAATCGATTAATGTTATTTTCTTTCCGATGATGACGTGCTTGTAAGGGTTTGTCATCTCTTCTTTTGTTATTTTTAATTTATCTAACTCTCTGCATTGATTTAAGACATTCAAAAAAACGTTCTTTGCTTCTTTCTTGCTGCTTTTTTCTAAAAACTCTCCGATGTGCTTTCCTTCTGCAAATTCATAAGCAAAATAATTGTTTCCGGAGAATAAAATCTTAGGACCTATTCTTTTTTTGTTTATTTTTTTTAAAATATCTGCTTCTTTGTTTATTGTTTCTGTTTTTACCTCATTTCTTTTTGTTTTGATTGCTATTTTTTTGTTTTTGTATCTTCCGATGTAAATTACACCCCGTTTTCCCTCTGCGTACTTTCTTATGTTTGTTACACTCCCTAACAATTCATTCAGCACTTTGCTTCTTTTTATTTTGTAAACATAAAGTGTTTCAAAACTTACTTTTTGTTCTGAAAGCTTTTCAAAATCAAAACAAATATCTTCAATGAAACCTTCAACCTTTTCCTTGTTTGTTAAGGAAGAAAATAAAATCAAAGCAAAACCTTTTTTCGTTAAATGATTATTTAAATCGTAAAGAAATATTTGGAGTGTTTCATACCCCTGTTTTCCTCCAGTTGTTGCCAATCTTGAATCTTCCGGCTCTCTGCTGTCAAAAGGAAGATAAGGCGGATTGAAGATAATTGTGTCAAACTTTCCTCTTGCATTCGAGAATAGGTCTGATTTTATGGCTTTTATTTTTTTAAGATATTTTTTTTCCTTTTTATTTTTAATTTCTTTTTTTATTTTATTTTTCAAAAAAGAAACTGCCTCTCCATTCACATCAACAGCAAGAACAGATTTAACTGATTTTAATTTAGAAGCAGTAATTGCCTGTATCCCAGAACCTGTTCCTACATCCAAAACCTTTCCAAAAGCAAACTTCTTCACTTCTTCTGCAAGAAGATAGCTGTCTTCAGCTGGTTCGTAGATTAAATATTTCATTTGAATCTTTCATCAACGGCTTTTGCGTATTCTTTGACTCGTTCAAGAACTGATAACAATAGAAACTTCTCTGTTTTTTCAGAAAAATTGCTGTGCAGAGTGTCAAACTCATGTATTCTGTATGTATTCTTGACTTTTTCTGCAATAAACAATTCTCTTAATCTCTTCAACTGCCTTCTTATGTTTGAGTTCGCAATTCCGTTCAAAGCAAGTTTGGATTTCTTTCTATCCTCAATAACTCTGCTTGTAACTTCTTCAGAACTTAATGCCTTTTTATCTTGTTTTGCTTTGAGCAGTGAATGAAGAACATCAACAACAACATCCCTTGAATCTCCTGGCTGCAATAACCCCAAAGATAAACAGAACTTCTTTACTAATTCTCTGTCTCCGAATTTAACCGGCTTCTCATATCGTCTAAGATTAAGCTCAGCTAAAGGAGTGTCTTTCGCCACTTTTATCATAAGAATATTTAAGCGAAAAGCTCTTTAAATAATTTGTGATAGCAACTTTTAGGCGGAAAAATAGATATATTTTTAAATGAAAACATTTTAACTAAAATTATGAAAAAAGAGCTTGTGATTCTGGCAGTATTTCTGTTCGTTTTAACTGCTTGTTCAAGTACAAAAGTCATTGTTCCAGATGAACAGGAACAGCAGCAAAACGCTGTGCAGCCAACAACAGCAGAGCCTGCAGCAGCCGATACACTTCTAAAACCTGAGTTCAAAGTAATCAAACAATTTGCTGTAAGAAGCCCGCCAACAGTGAGCGGGATTGTTGCCAACGAAGGTCTTGGAACAGGAACTGTCAAAGTAATAGCAAAAGTCCTTTACGCAAAGGTTGTCTCTGACGAAGGATACCAAGAATTGACTATCAAACCAGGAGAAAGCGCGGACTTCAGCATCAAAATTGATGAAGTTGCTCAGTGGACAGCATACACCGTAACTCTTGAAGAAGTCAATTAATTATCTGATAATATCAAAACTAACATTAAATTCCCTGTTTTTAATCGTTTCAGTTGATTTATATTTTCCAGAACCTGAATACTTGATTGCCTTGGCTCCGCACTTCTCTTTTATTGAGTTTTCAAACTTTCCAAGTTCATTTTTCAGTGAAGTATCAATAAATAATTCAATCGCATCGTTCCTCTGCAGTCCGGCATCTTTTCTCATTGCCTGAATCTTTCTCATTACCTCTCTTGCAAATCCTTCTGCTTCTAATTCTTTGTTTGTTTCTGAATTCAAATAAACAGCTCCGTTTGCAAATTCAGATGAAACCCAATTTTCAGGAAGAGAAGTTTCAACGACAAAATAATCTCTGTTTAATTCAATCTTCTCATTATCTAAATGCACTATTGTTTTGCCGTGTGTTTCAATATCTTTAGTTAAAGAAGGTGTTGTAACGAATTTAGCAAGTATTTGCGCAGATTTGCTTCCAAATTTTGGTCCAATCTTTGCGAAATCAGGTTTATACGACTTTTTAGCCCTGGCAAATACATCTGCAACAGTTACTTTCTTTGCATTTATTTGAGAAGCAATTAAATCAGAAGTCTCAGTTAAAGCAAGTCTTACATCTTCTTTGCTGCTTACCAAAACAACTTCAGAAACAGGCCATCTAACTCCTCTTTTTATTTTCTCTCTTGAACTCAATATTGCCTGTATTGCACTCTTTGCGCAGGACAGATTGGATTC
>JAFGRQ010000046.1 GCA_016935155.1 Candidatus Woesearchaeota archaeon | reverse complement strand
TATTAACCATAAATGAAAAACAAACCACACGTTCCCTTACAGAAAACGAAGCAAACAAATTAATTAAAGAAATTAAAAAATTACTTAGTGGTAAATAGTCAATTCTACCACCATAACCTTTATAAACATTCATTCTTTTATTCGTCCTATTGAGGTGAAGACATGGTGATGACTTTAGAAGGAGTTATTCTTGCAATTATTGTTGCTACACTTGCAGCTATCGTTTACAGCATGAGATTCTTAGTTTTATTAGAAAGACGTTTACTAAAAATAGATTATAACATAGAAAGAATTGCACTAAAAATAGCGCAGGAAGAACAAAGAATAGAGAGAGAAGAATCAGTTATTGAAAAAAGACTGGGTATGAAGAAGAGAAGATAAAATGTCTGCTTTTTCAAATAAATCCGCGAATGTTCTCGCAGAATTCGGTTCTCATAAGGTTAGAAACGGAATGGTTATATTTACTTTGGGGCATTCAGAAGATGTTATTAACATTCTTTCAAAAGCAAAAGACAAAGGAACAAATTTCCAAGTGAATATAATCGAGTCAACACCAAAATCACAAGGAAGGAAAACAGCAGTTAAATTAGCAAAGAAAGACATAAAGGTAAATTATTTTGCAGATTCTGCGATGAGACTGGCAATTAAAAATTCAGACATAGTTCTTTTAGGAGCCGATGCAGTGACACAAAGAGGAGTTGTTTATGCAGATATTGGTTCAGAAGCAGTATCGGAGCTGGCTGCCAAATACGATATTCCCGTTTATTTCTGCATTTCAATAGGAAAAAAACACAAAGAAATTGTGCAAAGGTATGAAAAATCAAAAAGCCTGGAATCTGCAAGAGAGCTTTGGAATATCAAATCAAAAAGAATAAACATTCTGAATTACAAGTATGAAAAAGTAAACCCCCGATTGATAACCGGAATGATATCTGATGCAGGGATACTAAAAGTTCCACATTTCATAAGTGAATTGAGAGAATAATCATCTTCTTTTGCCTTTAGATTTAATTATTTTCTTGAGAACAGACTTTTTTCTTTTAACAACATCGGGCTTTTTTTGAGGTTTTGTTTTCACAGCAATTTTCTGCTTAAGGGTGTGAATTTCTTTTATTTTTGGTATTCTTTTAATTTCCTGTTTCTCATCATCAATTAATTCAAGCTCTGGCTCATGATGCTGCACAATAATGTCTGGCATGTTTTTTATTTCATCTTCAAGATCTTCAATTTCTCTTAATAATTGAGAAATCTTTTTTGCATTATCTTCTTGGTTCATCAATGAACCGCATTCACCGCATTTAAATTCATGATCCATTGCCTGTTCAAATGTCTGTCTTGTACAGCCATTTTCACAAATATAAAAGTGTCCGGCTTGTTCAGAATTAAGCTTTTGTTTTATTTTGTCAAGGCGTTTTCTTTTCATTTCTTTAAGCAAAGGCAAAGCTCTTGATGGAACAAACGTCCAGTAATATATGTACCAGCCCTTTTTCTTGTCCTTTTTTCTAGTAAATTCAACCAGATTAGAATCATAGAGCCGATAGAGTTTATTTCTTATTGTGTTTATTTCTTCTTTAAGTTCTTCGGCAATCGTGAATTCAGAAACATTCTTTTTTCCTTTAAGAACTTCGATTAAGGGCAGAACATCAGGTCCAGCTACGCTTTCCACAACAGATGTAATTATTTCGTCTTTCATTGTTTAAAACCAAAAGGCCAGAATGTATCTTTCTGGATAGATGAGTATAAATATGTTTCTTTTCAGTAGTACTTATTTATAAATGGAGATATATACTTTATATAACTTCTTAGTTTTATAAAGGGCAGTAGAAAGGTATTTAAAGCGTCTGCTTTTCGAGAATATCATGCATTTAAACGAAGGAAGACAGAAGTCAAGGTCATTAAGGAGGCTTGAAAGGAGAACGCCAAAGGGACGAGTGGTAGTTCATTATATTCAGAAAAACCCGTCAAAAGCAAGATGTGCCGGCTGTGGAAAGGTTCTTCATGGCGTTTCAAGAACTCATTCGAATAAACTTAGCAAGCTTTCAAAGTCAGAAAGGGGGCCATCAAGACCGCATTCGGGGCAATTGTGCTCATTTTGTTCAAGAAATGCAATCATAAACAAATACAGAAATTTGTTTTCATTATCAAAAAAATAAATCTCTCGGATTTTCGGTGACGGATCCCGTGAGTGGAGATGAAAAATGGAAATAGGAAGATTATGTGTAAAAACCGCTGGCAGAGATGCAGATGGTTTATGTGTTGTTGTAGATGTTCTAGATAAGAATTTAGTAATGATTGACGGCAACGTTAGAAGAAGAAAATGCAATGTTATGCATTTAGAACCTTTGGACGAAGTTCTTAAAATAAAGAAAGGAGCATCGCATTCAGAAGTTGCTTCAGAATTCAAGAAATTAAAACTCGATGTTTGGGAGAAAAAAGCTAAGAAAAAAGCAGTAAGACAGGCATCAAAACCAAGAAAGGTTAAGGCAAAAGAAGTTCCTGCTGAAAAAGCCGTTAATGCAGAAAAGTCAAAATCTGAAAAGAAAGAAGCAAAAGAAAAACCAAAGAAAAAGTAATTCTCGGTTTTTTTATTTTAATTTATTCTTTTTTATTATTTATTTTAGAATTTACTTTTTGATAATCTCAAATAACTCGCTCAAATTCAATTCAAATGCAGCAACAGGAACTTTCAATCCAAAATTATCAAGCACAACGGGATTTATTTCTCCAACAAATGCGATTTCTTTTCCAGCAACAAATAGTCTTGCTGTTCTTCCTTCAGCAAATGAAGGGTGTTTTACTTCCTGCACGGAATATTCAACACCAAGCGAATGCATTATGTAATCTAGTGCCTGTCTTATTTCTGTGAAATTAGCAGCAACATTTGCTGAAACAACAGCCAATCTTTCATACTCAATAACCGAATCTCCTTTCCTAACTGCAACTAATCCGTCTTCAAATATTTTTTGAGGGCAATCAACGTGTTTGTTTTTTGCAATAACATCCATCAAAACAGGAACAAGCCAACTTCTCAAGCAAGAATATGTTTCAGACATTGGATTTTCAATTTCAATAGTTCCAAAATCTTTAAGATTCATGACATTGTAAAGAACTTCTTTGTTTGATAAAATCGGACTCATTATTTCTTGATAACCTTGTCCAACCATCAATTCTCTAACATTATTTACAAATTTAACAAGCTCCGTTGTTCTTCCTGTCGTGTATTCAGAAAGAGCAAGTCCTTTTATGTTGTTATATCCATACATAATTCCAGCATCTTCTATCACATCAACAGGATGTAAAATATCATCTCTGTATGAAGGAATCTCAACAGAATTTCCATTTACATTGTATCTTGCTTTCTCAAGTAGTTTTTTGAAATCAATAACATTCAGATTCAATCCAAGAAGCTCTTCTGCTTGTTCTCTGTCAATTTTAATAGTTTCTGTTTTTAATTCAGGAGTTATCAATTTCTTTCCATCATATTTTATTGAAACAGAATAAATATCATATCCTCTGTCAGCCAAAGCGTACGCAAATATGTTTGCAGCAAGATTTAGTGCTTTCAAATCAGTTCCAGTAGCTTCAAAGAACAACTCAGAATCTCCTTCTTCTATTTTTCCAGTTTCAACAGAGTTAATTATCGGAGGGAAACTCAAAACATTGTTTGACGAATCTATTAAAATAGGATATTTCTTTGCATCTTTCAAAATCCAGGCATAATCCTTTCCTTTTGGATGAATTTCAAGTATTTCCTGCTGAGTCATCTTTCTTTTGAAATCAAGAGGGACAAATTCAACAGATTCTGGACCTGTTGCTTTGTAATGAACCGGGAAATTTATTTTGTTTAGTCTATAAATTCCAACAGCAACCTTCTGTCTTCTTTTTCCAAAATTTTCACATAGTTTTTCCTGCAATTGAACCATTTGTTTTATTGAATAATCATCAACTTTCTTTCCTTTCGCAGCAAACGCAACAATAAAGGGCCTTACTGCAGAAACAGACTTGTCAACAATTACTTCATAATTTGATTTTTTAGCAGCCAATTGAGAAATTCCTTTTTCTTTTCCAATCATTCCTTTCAAAAGTCTTGCAATTCCTTCTGAGCTCCACAAATAAGGGAGGTTAGTATCTTGAACTTCAATTGTCAGTTCATCTGTTTGTTTGTCATATCCTTCAACAGCACCTTTGCAAAAGCTAAGCAAATCATCTAATTCATCAACAGAAAACTTTTTACCAACAAGATTTTGCAAATCTTTTAATGAACTTTTTATTGTGGGCATTATGCTGACCTCATATTTCTCAATACATCCAAATCGTGCGAAAATAATTGTCGAATATCTTCAATTCCAAGCTTGAACATACCAATCCTATCTATTCCTAATCCCCAAGCCAGAACAGAAACATCTTTTCCAGTAAGCATTTTAACTAATTCTGGCCTGAATATTCCTGCACCTCCTAATTCAATCCATCCAAGTTGAGGATGTTTTGCCATTAATTCACAGCTAGGTTCCGTGAACGGGAAATATCCCGGCTTTATTTTTATTTCAGTAGCACCAGCAAATTCTT
>JAFGRQ010000045.1 GCA_016935155.1 Candidatus Woesearchaeota archaeon | reverse complement strand
ACATTCCGCATATTGTTTTGGTATATTGGATCTTTTTTAAAATAATTCACAAGAAATTCTCTTAGTGCATGCAAATTTGCTTTCCGTCTTTTAACATTAAATCCTGCCCCAAATTCATCTTCTAAGGTTCTCATGATTTCTTGAATTTTAGGTAATATTTAAATATATTGCATAAGGAACCAAATACATGAAACAAGTAATCCTAGTCAGAGCAGACCTTAATCTTCCAAAAGGAAAGCTTGCAGCTCAAGTAGCTCATGCTTCAGTTGAATCTGTTTTGAAATCTTCAAAATCAAAAGTTGAAGAATGGCATTCTGAAGGAATGAAGAAAGTTGTTTTGGAAGTAAAAGACGAAGCTGAATTAAAAAAATATCAGCGGTTAGCGAAAGCAGAAAAATTAGTTGCTTCTTTAATCACAGATGCAGGACATACTGTTGTTGAACCTGGAACTGTAACTTGCTTGGGAATAGGACCGGACGATGAAGAGAAAATAGATAAAATAACTGGAAAACTAAAGATGATTTAATCAAACCAGCCTTCTTTCGGTCTTGGACCTACTGCTCTTTCAACCATCATTATGCACCAAGCTTTGTAGTCTTCTGTGCTTATTTTGTCGCAGTATCTGAAATTATGATTAAGAACCGCTGCATTATTGTAGCAAACATCTCTTTCTCCTGTTGTTGGTTGACCATCACATTCTGGAATATAGTAAGATTCTTTTGCACACGCAGACAAAACAAGAGTCCCCAGCAGTAAAATCAAAAACAGCCCTATTTTCATAATAGAAAGTAAAAAATAAGGGTATAAAAGACTATCTTTTGAAATAAAATTTAGCATCATTTGCGAAGGCTCAAAATACAGTTACAGAAAAAGCGGAAGGGGGTGTTCCTTACGGGAGGGAACCGCTCTTTTTGCAGGCAATAACGAGCCGAAGCCCGATGCTAAATTTCAAAATCATTAACCAATAACCTTTAAATACTCAATAAGTCCATCTCAATTCATGGACCCAGAACAAGTTTTAATCAATGAAAGGATTGGCAAACTAAAGGAACTGAAAGCTCTAAACGTAGATGCATATCCGTACAAATATTCTCAAACTCATCATGCTGAACAGATAAAAAAAGCATTTTCTCACTTGAAAGAGCATGAAAAAACAAACGAAACAGTATCAATTGCAGGAAGATTAATGACCAAAAGAGACATGGGAAAGGCTTCCTTTGCGACAATGACTGACCAGACAGGAGCCATTCAAATTTACGCCAACATAGACAATCTCGGAGAACAAAATTACAAGCTGTTTAGGAAACTGGACTTGGGAGACATACTTGGTGTCAAAGGAATTGTTTTTAAGACAAAAACAGGGGAAATAACTGTTGAAGCAAAAGAAGTTACTCTTTTATCAAAATCATTAAGGCCTTTGCCCGACAAATATCATGGAATTCACGATCCAGAAATAAAATACAGGAAAAGATATCTTGATTTGGCAACAGAACCCAAATCTAAAAAAATATTTGTAACCAGGGCAAAAATTCTTGAAATAATGAGGGAATTCATGAAGAAAAACAGTTTCCTAGAGGTAGAAACTCCTATTTTGCAGTCGGTTTACGGCGGAGCAGCAGCAAAACCATTCAAAACTCACTGCGATGCATATGATTCTGATTTATTCTTGAGCATTGCTCCTGAATTATATTTGAAAAAAGCGCTGGTCGGCGGATTTGAAAGAGTTTACGAAATTACAAAGAAATTCAGGAATGAAGGCGCCGACAGAATGCACAATCCTGAACACATGACTCTTGAGTGGTACCAAAGCTATGCTGATTACAACGACGGAATGAAACTATTCGAAAATTTGATGAAAGAAATTGCAATGAATTTGTTCGGAAAACTAGAATTTGAATATCAAGGTCACAAAATAAATTTAAACAAATGGAAGAAAATACCTCTGCTTGATGCAATAAAAGAATATTTAGGAGAAGATGTAAGAGAAGTTAAAACAGATGCTGAGGCAAAAAAGATTGCGCAAAAACATGGAGTCAAAGATATTAATGCTGTTACAAAGGTAAATCTGCCGGATGAATTGATGAAACTTTTCAGGGAAAAATTAATACAGCCAACTTTCTTAATTGATTATCCTGTTGAGATGTGCCCGCTTGCAAAAATTTCAAGAAAAGATTCTACAAAAGCAGAAATATTCCAGCCGTTTGTCGGAGGAATGGAATTAGCAAGAGCTTATTCTGAATTGAATGACCCAAAAATACAGGCGGAACACTTCAAAGAACAGGAAGCAGAAAGAAAAAAAGGGAACAAAGAAGCAATGCCTACAGATACGGATTTTGTTGTTGCATTGGAACACGGAATGCCTCCTGCTTGCGGAGTTGGAATTGGAGTTGAAAGATTTGTTATGCTTTTCAGCAATTCATCAACAGTAAGGGATGTTGTCATGTTTCCATTCATGAAGCCAATAGTGGCTGAAACGCCTGAAAACAAGCAAAAGAAGGCTTGAGAGCTATATTTTCTAATAATTTTAACTACTACTCAATAAGAACTTAATAGAAAGGTTTATAAGTCAGTTTTAAGTAGCTGGAAACGAAATGGACAAGCTGTCTAACGGAAATTCACACATAGAAGAAACGCTCGAAAAAAGAAACAAAGAAGCTATCGACCGAATCGAGGTTCTAACAAAAGAAATTCTTTCCTCCCAATTAGACAAAGAGTCAAGAACGGCAAAAGAGAAAGAAATAATTGTTTTATTCAAGAAAATCTATGACGAGCTCCCGAGAGAATCTGAAACAATCCTTCCCAGAAAAAAAAGAATAGAATATTTTGAAGACCAGAGAAAAGACAGCCATGCAAAAAGGGGGGTAATTTACATTCCCGGCGGAAATATTGTTCTTAAAATTCTGAGAAAAACTGCGCTTCCTGGAAGCGCCATATACAGAAATGATGTATTGACTGCACAAAAATTTGAAAACGATTCAAACTTCTCTGTTGCAAAAATTCACGACGTATTCCATGAGATTGACCCGCACGTTCTTCTTCGCGACAGGATGTCCAGTTCTCAGGAATTAAGGAGATACCATCCAGAGATTCAAGAGTTCGTTCCGGGAATAACGCTTTCAGAAGCTGCGATTCCTTTGAAAAAAGCCCTGGCAACCATGGGAAAAACAGGGGCAGAAAAAGAAGAGTTGGAGAAAACAATCGCAAAACTCCGCAGAATTGTTTTGGACAAATCAATATCTGATATTTTTTATTTCCACCAAAATGCGGGCCCATTGGTTACAAGGGCGAATGATGAAGGAGACTTCAAGGAAATTCCAATAGACATACATAAAATAAATGAAAGATCTGTGGAAGACCTTAGAAAATCCATAGAAACCTCCTTTATTTACTTGGTTACTCCATCTAACGTAGGGGGCCACGATGTTTTGCAGCACGTGGATGAAAAAACACCCGTCCTTTTAGAAGATCTCTCAAAACAAAGAGAAATATACGGAAGAATCATTGATTCCGTTCCGGACAATATTATTTTGAAACTGCCGAAAAGAGTTCTTGAAGACATACCGGAAAAAGGAGAACTCAAACCTCGTGATATTGACAGCTTGTTAGAACAAGTTCAAGGTGTAACACACGTTGACTTGAATGGATATCGATACGGCAATGTTGCAGAAGACGTCTTCAACATTGTCGACTCGTTTCCATTGAAAGCGATTTTCTTTGGCAGAGGAGAGGAAAAAGAAATTTTGGAATCGCGTCTGAATCTGCCCAGCAAGGAACGCCAGCTTTATGGGGCGCACAGAGCTGCAAGAAGAGCAAATGTTCTTGTAGATTATGCGCGCAGACTGAATGAAACTCAGGAAACCAGATCGCAGTATTCAACTGAACTAAAAAATTATAAAAAACAGGTTAAACACTATTTCAAAAGAGCAGCGACTAGATTGGAAAAGGCAGTTGAAATGGGTGCAGATTTCGATGTATATGGGCCTTTATTGAATACTTTTGAGAACTTTTCAGAATTTTCACAATTTATTTTTGAGGGGAAGAAAAGAGTATGAGTGAAGAAATTGATTTGGAAAAAGTTGTAACTTCACTGATTGACCCAATTAAGTACGCCGGAGGAAGGCTAATGGATGTTTACAGCCAGGAAAAAATAGAATCGATGGTTAAACCCATTCATGGAAGATGCGATGTTGTAACAGAAGGAGATATGATTTCTGATGCTTTTTTGTGCAATATTGTAAGAGAGCTATTTCCCAATTTTGGAATTGTTTCAGAGGAACGCTATGACGAATTTAATCTAGGAAAAATAGAACCCGAATTAAACAAAAAATACTGTTTTGCAATTGATGCATGCGACGGCTCGGATGATTTCAAGCAAAAGACAGGCGAATTTGTTCTTCTTATAGCTTTGCTTGATTTAGAAAAGAAAAAGCCGGTAGTTGGAATGAGTTACAAACCAATAACGCAGGAGCTCGTTACTGCAACAGCAGGAAAAGGCGCATATTCTCATTCAGACGACGGAAGCAAGAAACGATTAAGAGTGTCTGATGTTACCGAACTGAATCAAAGCCACCTTGTAACGAGCAAATTTCACAATGAAGAAGTGATGAAGTACCTTTTGGACGACATCAAAGGCAAAATAGGAGTGATAACCGCAAAAGGAAGCGGAGGAAATAAAATGGTTGATATTGCAAAGGGAGATGCAGACTGGTATTTCAGAGTCACAAAAAGAATCCCATACTGGGATATTGCAGCGGGCCACTTGATTGTTGAAGAAGCGATGGGAAAATTCACAGCGTTGAATCAGTCAGAGATTTTTTACGACCAAAAAGATTTTGAACACAAGGGCGGTCTTCTCGTTACGAATGGAAAGATACATCAGCCAGCGTTCGAGGAAATTAAAAAACTCCTGCAGGAAACAACACAACTTCTTTAATTATTTAATTAATTAGAACCAGTTCCGGACCAGTCATGCAGAAAATCTTCTGAAGTATGACCAGGCTGTGATGAAGTATGTAAAACTCAGCAGAGCTTGGCTTCTTGTTTTCAATCAAATCAAGAGATGATGAAACTATTTTCTTTCTCATCTCATAAATTTGAGACAGCTTGTTAAGCTCAAATTTGTAAAACATCTCATAAAATAATCTCAGCATTTCATTCGTTTTGTCAAGAACTTGCAAAACTTCCTGCCGTATTGACGGCTTGCTGTTTTTCAGCCCATACAATCCCTTGCATAAGTATTTGTATTCATCAGCAAGATTTTCCAAATCTTCAATTATGTAATAAATTGGACCTACTTTGCTGAAATTTTCTGCACCCCATTTGTTCAGCGAACGCCTGCAAATTGTTGTTAGTCTGTTGTTTGTTTCTTCCAATAAGGCTGTTTTTGAAAGATGTTCAAAATTCTTCCCTTTTATTGCATCGGCGCACTCCTCCGCCATTGAAATTAAAAGCAGAAATATTCTCCTCAAAAGATTGTCAAACTCAGCTATGTTTCCTGAAGTGATTAGTTTTATATCGCAGCTTTTTGGAGTCTGTGAAACTATTTCGTATCCTACAACCTCATTCAGCAGGGAAGATCTTATTGTATCTGCTGTTTTTGGGTCAGAATAGCTAATTCTTATTTCGTCTATTCCTCTTTTATACAATGCATGGATGTAACGGGAAAGCAAATGTCCAAGTGCATCGGCATCAAGTTCTGCTGTCTCAATTTTTGACTTTTGTTCCGTATTAACAATTAATCTGTGACCATCTTCAACGATTTCAAGCTCGTTTCCTTTCTTGACGCCGTTTGCATCCGCCCACTTTGACGGCAAACTGACAAGCAGTGTTCTTCCAGCTAGCTGTATTACGCTTCGTTTCATTGTAAAATTATATATTGGCCCCAACACACACGGGTGTGTATATCTTGGCTATAACCCCCTATATTTTATGTAGAATGTTCTTGAAATATAAAAGCTTTTCTAAAATATATACATTTCTATCAATATATAAGCTTTATACGTCGTTAATATATAATCCCTTGACTTATACCTCCCACAAGGCAGAATATGATGAAATATGGGCTGCCGGGGGTGCGGTATGAGAAAAAAAGATGTTGAGGAGATAGATGAAGAAAAGCTGGAAGCGGAGCAGATAGATGAGGACGACATCTACTCAACCGAGTATAGGGAATTGCTCCTTGATGAAGATGAGATTGATTTGCGTTCGGAAGCCTTCATGAGAGGGTACGGATCTGTATAATCTTTTCTTCCATGGCCTAAACGCTCCGTCGCAAGACGGGGTGTTTAATATTTTTAAGAGTCTTTATTGCGATTTTTTCTTTTTTGGTATTAGCGCAACACCATAATAATATTCTTGCCATTCGACAAGAGCTTTTCCATTTACGCTTGTCAATCCATTTGTGTTTCTTGCAGCAACTGAAGCAACATCGTGCTTGAAGGCAACAACGACTTCTGCATTTTCCGGAACATTTGCCCTGAATTTTTCAAATTCATACTGGATTTTTGCATATTCATCTTTTACAGCTGCATTTCCTTGAGTTTCTTTTTCTTCTTCGCTCAATACAGGAAGAGATGTTGAATGAACACCAAACAAATCATAAACATTGCTGGGTTTTCCAACGTGCTCACAATATTCTTTCAAAGAAATGTGAAGTATTTTCTCCAAAGGAAACAAAGTTTTCATCTTAAGACCCTCTGTCTAAAAATGGTGTTGGAATATCTAATGGTTCAGAAAGCGACTTGAACAAATCATCGATTGTTCCAAGAAGAAAAGGTACATTGCCTATTTTATTTGCTGCTTGTTTGAGAACATCAGTTCTGTTTTTTCCGTATGCAACAACATCTGTGCCTTTGACTGCAACAACATCATTTCCGTATAATTTTTTAAGTTCGTCTTTATTTTGAATAACATAATTTAATTCGTCCATTAATTCCAATTTACGACTAGGTTCACTCATCTTACGAATTCTCTCCATTTCTCTGTTTTCTTCCACTTTCTACCGTCTTCGTCGCAGTCCGGTATGTAAACAAAGTTTTTCAGGTTATGCAGTCTTTTGCGTCTAGGCATTTTATCATCCGCCTAACACGCTCTTTTATTTGATGTCTGTGAATATGATTTTGCTTAAGTCTTTTGATTGTTTGTGAGTATTTACTCCTGTATACACATCATTAACTCTTTCTGCTTGATGAAAAACAGGAAGGACTTTTGAATCAGATAATCTGTGTTTTTGATAAGAGTCAGTAACTTCGAATGTCAAAAATCTGCTGCACATTCTTCCGTTAACGAATGCTTCGCCATAGATGTCATGCAAAGTTCCCACAAAAAATCCTTTGCTTCCAAAATAATGTACATTCAGCCTTATGCTGTGTTTGGAACCATCTGAAAGGATTCTTTCACCGGCAAGAGACCTTGAATCCCTTCCAACTGATTCGCTTTCAACATAACGTCCAATAGAAATATCGCTTTCATCCTTTGTTTCTTTGGCCATAACTCTTAAGGGGAGGGTTGGAGGTTTATAAATCTTTCTATTCTTTCATAACTTGTTAGTAGTAACAAGATAAGAAAACTCTTTTAATCTTGAGCCACAAAGAGAATGCATGGGGATTGGAAGCATCATAGACAATGTCAAGAAATATGACAAATTCTCCGATGTCGAACAAATTAGGAAGGCTTACGAATTCGCTAAAAAAGCTCACAATGACCAAAAAAGAGCATCCGGAGACGATTACATCACTCATCCTGTAGAAGTAGCAAAAATTCTCGTTGAATTGAAAGCAAACGGACCGACAATTTGCGCGGCATTGCTTCATGATGTTGTTGAAATGTGCGGAATTGAAGTAAAAGAAATTCAAAAAGAATTCGGGGACGAAATTGCCATGCTTGTTGAGGGGCTTACAAAAAAATCAAAAATAGGTTTTGAATCTGAAGCTGAGCAGAATGCAGAAAATCTTAGAAGAATGCTGATAGCTACGGCAAAAGATGTCAGAATGATTCTGATAAAACTTGCAGATAGACTGCACAACATGAGAACTTTGAAATATCTTACAGAAGAAATTAGAACAAGAATTTCAAAAGAAACGCTTGACATTTACGCCCCGATTGCCCACAAACTGGGAATTTATTCAATAAAGGGCGAGCTTGAAGACCTGTCGCTGAGATACCTAAATCCTGAAATGCATGATTATCTGAAGACGAAAATCAACGAAAAAAGAACGGGAAGAGAGAAAAAAGCCGAACAAATTTTGAACGCAATCAAAGACAAACTCAAACAGGAAGACGTTGATTTTGTTGATGTTTCCGGAAGGGCGAAATATTTCTACAGCATTTACAGAAAAATGCAGAACGACAAAAAAGATTTTGAGGAAATTTACGATTTGATGGCAGTGAGAGTGATTGTAAGAAATGTTTCAGACTGCTACAAAGTAATTGCAATAATTCACCAGATGTGGAAGCCCATACAGGGAAGGTTCAAAGATTACATCGCAGTTCCTAAATCAAACGGATACCAGTCTCTTCACACAGATGTTGCGACGCCCTTTGGAACCACTGTTGAAATTCAGGCAAGAACAGTCGAAATGGACAACACAGCGAGATATGGAGTTGCTGCGCACTGGAGATACAAGGGAACAGAAAGAGACAAGCAGTTTGACAAAAGAATTGCATGGCTGGAGCAAATTCTCGAATGGAAAAGAACGACCCCGCGTGAGTTTTTGGAGTCTTTGAAAATTGAATTGTTCCAGGACGAAATTGTTGTCTTTACTCCAAAAGGAGATCCAATAATTCTTCCTGCTGGAGCTACACCGATTGATTTTGCATATGCTGTTCACAGCGATGTTGGAGACCACTGCATAAGAGCCGAGATAAATAAAAAAACTGTTTCACTTGATACATCTCTGAACGGAGGAGACATCATAAACATCATAACAGGAAAGAAAATTTCTGCAGCGAGAGCTTGGCTTACATTCATAAAAACAGATAAGGCAAAGCAAAAAATAAGAAATGCCTTGGGAATTGAAGGAGATGAGAAAGCTCCTAAGAAAGAAGAAGGAGAGAAAATTGACATTACTAAATTTTTGTCCTGCAGCGAAAAAGGCCAGTTAAAAGCTTCAAAATGCTGCAACCCTAAATTCCAGGACGAGATTGTCGCATTCAAAACAAAAGATGGTGCAATTACAATACACAAGAAAGACTGCGCCAATGTTGCAGTACTTGATGCTTCAAAACTTGTCAAAGTTGAGTGGAATGTTTCTTCCTCTTTAGTCAAAGAACTTCATGTTTATGTCAATGATGAGTACGGGCTCGTTAAAAAAATTCTTGACAAATTGTTTGATTCAGGAATCACTGTACTTTCTGTCAACATGAAACCTCACAAGTCAAGTGTTGCTATTGCGCTAAAGGTGAAGTCAGACAACGAAGAGACAATAAAAAACACAGAAAAAGAGCTTAGTCTGATGCCGAGTGTAATGAGCGTCAGAATGGAATAAGAAAATTATCTTTGATTCCTTGCCATGTGCATTGCAACTTCCATATAACGAGACTGCCTTTCCAT
Source organism: Candidatus Woesearchaeota archaeon (assembly GCA_016935155.1). Taxonomy (GTDB): domain Archaea; phylum Nanobdellota; class Nanobdellia; order Woesearchaeales; family UBA10107; genus UBA10107. Next base: position 9,534 of record JAFGRQ010000045.1, on the reverse strand, counting down.
GTCGTCGCTTATTTTTTCACAGAGAGCACTATCAAGAGATATGTGTGTGCAGAAATCACCGATGCAATCATCTCTTTTTTCTCCTGAAAGAGTTTCACAAATTGAAAAATCCTTATTAACCATTGCCCTGTCTCTTATGCAGTCCTTCAATACGCTTCCTTTTCCTGAACAGAAAGACATATCCTGCTTGAAGAAAGTTAGGCAGTTTACGTTATTTCCGCATCGAGAAACATCTCTTTCTTTGAATGCCAAACAAGTGTTTTTGTCTGGTTCATTCGCCGGAAACTTGTTGCAATCTTCCTCTTTAATTTCATCAGATTTATCCCACCAATATTTGTTGCTGACAAAATTGAAATAACACTGCAGCCTCTCATTTTCACCGCCAAAATCAATTTCGTCGCAGATGTTTATGTTTTTGTTTATGACTGCTGTTTGATAATAGCAAACGTGCTTAGCTGATATGTCTTGTATGTTTTTACAGTATGAAGTATCTGCTTTTGATACAGCCAAGCAAATATTTTTATTTTTTTCTGCATCTTCATCTATTTCTCCTTCATCTCCTTTAATTTCTTGGCAGAATTCAGGATCATTATTCACAACAGCTAAGCAAAAAAACTTGTCAGCAGGACTTAGTTCACTTGTGAGAGGCAGCATACTGCATAGTTTGTTTGGAATATCTTCCGGCTCAGAAGCTTTCTCCTGCGGAATCTCTGTCTGCAGTTCTTCTTTCGAAATCGTTTCCTCGGAAATTGGGAAGGCTTCCTCATTCCCTGTTTTTTCCGAGCCGTCAGGAACTTCTGAACAGCCAAACAGAATAATCAGCGCAACAAACAATAGATTTATTTTCTTCATGGACGCCTCTTTAACGCAGAACAACGAATGAAGTATATAAATGCTTTCCAAAACACAAAGCAAATTTTTATAAACCATCAATTTTTCTAAAAGAACATTGGAGGATAAAAATGAACTACAAAGCAAAAAGCTTAATCCTTGGAAGAACAGGAAAAAGGGACGAACAAGGCAGAGGTCCTGTATTTGTAAGGCTGTTTGGTGTCAATGACCCTCACAAAACAACGGAAGCTCCTTTGAACTTTTTAGATTTTGAAAAAGTTCAGAAAATAGTTCTTAAGGGAATGGATGTAAATTACCTTATCGGCGGTTCTGATATTTATGCAAATGACTTGGAAGAAGTTGATATAACTGAAGAAAAAGACAAAAACAACATAATTATCGTTGGAAAACAGAAAAAGTAATTATTTCGCGTAAAGCATTATTGCTCCTTTAAAATTTTTTGTGTTTTCGGGTTCTTCTTTTTTTAATAATGCAACATAGTGTGTTCCAAGAAGCATTTCCATCTCTTCTTCTAGTAATTTAGGTCCCAGTGTTGTGTAAAACATGACTGGCATTTTTTTCATTGCAGAAGCAGTTAATGCTCTTAAACTATCCTGACATCCCTCAAAATGAGAAACAGGATCTATTAAAAGAAGAGAAAATCCTTCTGGGTCCTCGGTTAGGCGCCTATTTGCTCCGTCAACAGAATGTGCTACTTCAAAAGGGATTCCCACCTGTTCAAATAAAGAAGAATAATCATTCTTGAAATAATCACATACAAGGACGGGTTTCATGTCAGCTCAAAATTGAACTGATTAATAAAGTTAACCTTAACAAAACATTAAATATCACCTTCGCTTGAATAACACATGCTACTAAGAACCTGGTTTGGACTGGTTAATTCAATTATCTTGATTGCATTATTTCTTGTTCTGTTCAACTTTGAAATAAAGAATGTTTTGAATTGGGTTTCATTAATTGCTTTAGTTCTTGCACTGGCTTTATCAATGATTATCTACATCGAAAAACCTCATGCAAAAGAAACAATCAAACTAAAGAAAGACTATGCAGATTTTCTAAAAAGAAAGGACAAAATAATTGATGAAATGCGACAGAAGAACGATTTAATATTTAACACTGCAAAAAAGAGAAGCGAAGCTGACATCGAACTTGCTGAACTGAAGAAGAAGTGGGAAGAGAAAACGAAAGAATAGAAAAATATTTATACTTCAAGTGATTTCCTATATTCATGCCAAGAGCAACATTATCTTTTAAATTTTTTAGCTGATTCTAGCTCTCATTAGGCTCTTGTCTTTAAGGTCTGAAAAACCTCTGCCGGGAACTGAAAAAGAGTTTTTCTTTTGAAAAATAATGCGGAGGTTATTGAAATGATTATGTCGTACTTAGGTCCGAGAGGGACATTTACAGAAAAAGCGGCTCATGAAGTTGCAGAAAAAATAAAAAAGGAAACAAAATTACTTCCACTAAAATCGCTGGAAGATGTTGCAATGAGTTTAACAGACAGAAGAGCTGATATCGCTGTCATGGCTTATTACAATTATATCTCGGGCCCTGTGAAAAACTGCCTGAATTTAATAAACAACAACAATCACAGAATAATTGGAATACAAAGAATTCCTATCGAGCTGGCCGTTTGCTGCCATCCAGAAAGCAGTGATTTTTCTGTTCTTTATTCTCATCCAAATGCCATAAAGCAGTGTTCTGAATATTTTGCTAAGAATTACCCCGAAATCAAAAAAATAGAAGTTGAAAGTACTGCAACAGGAATGGAATTTACAAAAGAATCAAAGAAAGGCCTTGCTGTTGGAATGAAAGAAGCCATGATTGAAATGGGATTGAAAATACTGGCCGAAAACATCGGCAACAAAACAGACGGAATTCAGAACTACACTGATTTCTATATTGTTGTGCCTGGAAGCAAGAAACGCGAAGAGAAATTCACAATGTTTTTAGAGATTACTTAACAAGAATGCACATTGCAGGGCATGAATTAACAGCATCCTTTACGTCTTTGTCGACCTCGCCTATTTCTTTTTCAAAGCCGTCTTTTGTTTTCTTTCCGCCGATTAATTCAGATTTAATTCCTCTCATTTTGAAGTGCTTTGGACAAATATTTGTACACGCACCGCATCCGATGCATTTGTCCTGCTCTAAAATCAGTTTCATATTATTTCTTCCTTTTGTTTTTCTTTATAAATTTATTGAATTTGAAGAGCATAAATAATCCTGCGACAAACATCAAGATACAAAGTATCTGTCCCATCGTGATTCCCATTATAAATCCGAGCTGAGAATCTGGCTCTCTAAAGAATTCTGTTATGAATCTCAAAGCAGAATAAAGAACCAAGAACCATGCGAATAGCACACCCCTCTTCATTTTTTTATTTCTTAATGAAAATAAAATACCAAATATAACAAAAGAATAAAATGATTCGTAAAGCTGTGAAGGATGCCTGCAAAGTCCATCTCCGAAATTAAAACACCAAGAAACATCAGTTACTCTTCCATAAAGTTCTTGATTGATGAAGTTTCCAATCCTTCCTAAACCCAACGCGAATGAAAAAGGAATTACTATTTTGTCGAGGATGTCCATTAACTTCAGATTGTTTTTTCTTGCAAACAAATAAATCCCAATCATTGCTCCAATTAATCCGCCGTGGAAACTTAATCCGCCGTGTTGAATCATCAGCATTTCAATTGGATTTTGAAGATAAAATGGAAGATTGTAAACTAAAATGTAAAACAACCTTGCTCCTAAAATTCCGAAAATACCCGCATAGACAAGCAAGTCTTCTATTCTTTGATTCTGAATTTTTTTGTTGAACAAATATTTTAGCATGAAATATGCAACAATGAATCCCATTACATAGAATAATCCGTAATATCTTATCTCGAATTGTCCTAAATGAAGAAATGTTGGATTCATATTCAGTTCAATCATAACATAACTAACAAACAAGGAATATTTAAGATTACTGCGGTCCTTCTTTAATTGAACCAACTATCTGGTGACAAATATATCTTTTAGTATATAAATGTTTAAATACTGGTTATATAGTCCATATTTAAATCCATGAAATATATGTGAAAAATATATATTTTATATAATCCCAACATGACTAAGGTAGAATCGGACTATTGGAGAAATCAGGATCTTGCGCGGTTAGGTTTGACAAAGGAAGTTCTGGAAGGACGAATAAGGTTAAAGAAAAAAATTAACGGGAAAAAAGAGCTTCCTGTTGCTGCATTGAATACCATTTCTTTGGAGTTTTTCGTTCACAGAGCTGAAGAGTTAAATGACGTTGCTGATTTGACAGATAAACTGCCCGAACAAATAAAGAAAGACGTCAAAATAAGGCTGACATATGACGAAAACAGAGTCTATGATGCTGAAAGAGAAAGACGGGAAAATAACCTTTTATTAGCTCCTGCAGCGGCCGTTAGTGCAATAATTCTCGCGTATCCTGTTCTTGGAAAAACCTTGTCGGCAATCTCAGATTATTTTAGAACCAATATATAAGATATATATCTGTATATAAACTATAATACAAATACATATAAGATATTCTGGAAGGCTTCTAGCTAAAATATGGAGTGACAATATGAGAGACTTTGATGAAGATGTTTTTGATGACAGCACCGAGATAGAATCCGTTGATGACGAAGAGGACGACAGTTCTCCAATACAGGAAAGAGCTTTCGAAAAAGGATATAATGAAGAAATAAAAGACCCTTACGAAGAAGGAGAAGAAATAGAAGAAGCTGAGTGGTAAGCTTTATAACCCTCTTTCTTTTTCTATTTTTATATGGATATCAAGCAAAACATCACCGATGCACTGCACAAGATTCTAAAAAAAGATATTGTTCTTGAAGTACCTCCGGACTCTGCATTAGGAGATTATGCTTTTCCTTGCTTTAATTTAGCAAAGGAAATGAGAAAAGCTCCTCCTTTGATTGCTCAAGACTTAATTAAAAAATTAGGAAAAATAGAAGGAGTTTCTCAAATTAAAGCAACAGGTCCTTACCTTAATTTCTTTGTTAACAAAACCGACATTGTTGAAGAAACAATAAACACAATAAGAAAACAAAAAGACAAATACGGAGCTTCAATCAAAAAAGAAAAAATAATCATCGAGCACACAAGCATAAATCCGAATGCTTCTCCGCACGTAGGAAGAGCTAGAAATGCTTTGATTGGAGACTCTATTGTTAGATTGATGAGATTTAATGGTGCAGATGTTGATGTACGTTATTTTGTGAATGATGTTGGAAAACAAATCGCGATGCTCGTTTTAGGATCTAAAGGAAAGAAAAATGTACAGTTTGATGATTTGTTGAAAATTTACGTTGATATTAATGAAAAATCTGAAAATAATTCTAAAATCGAGAAAGAAGTTTTTGAGCTGTTGAATAACTTGGAAAAAGGAGACGCTGCAACAAAAAAGAAATTCAAAGACATTGTTGACATATGCATCAAGGGACAGTCAAAGATTTTCAAAGAACTTGAAATTGAATATGACAAGTTCGACTATGAATCAAAATTCCTGTGGGATAAAAAAACAGAAGAGATATTGTCTAAACTCAAAAAAACAGGAAAATTGTTTGAAGATGAAGAAAATAGATTGGTGTTAAATCAAGAAGGATACAATATTCCGGTAAAAAATCCTGTTTTAGTTTTAACAAGAGCTGACAAAACATCGCTTTACCCATTAAGAGATATTGCTTACACAATAGAAAAAATGGAATCTGCTAAGAAAAACATAATAATTTTGGGAGAAGACCAAAAGACATACTTCCAACAGATTAAAGCCGCCCTTGATTTATTGGGATACAAAGCTCCTGTTCCTGTGCATTATTCTTTTGTTTTGCTTGCAGAAGGAAAAATGTCAACAAGAAAAGGAAATGTTGTTTTGTTGGAAGACTTTATGAAAGAAGCTGTGAAAAAAGCAAAAGAAAAAATGAAAAAGAAAAATGATAAAATAGCAAAAACTATTGCCTACGGAGCCGTAAAATATGCGATCTTGAAAGTTTCGAATGAGAAAAACGTTATGTTTGATTTAGATTCTGCTTTGAGTTTTGAAGGAGACACAGGACCTTATTTGCAGTACAGTTATGCAAGAATATGTTCTATATTTGATAAATATGGAAAGAAAGTTCCTTTGACTGCTGATTTATCTTTATTGAAAGATAATTCAGAGATTGAATTGGTAAAAGAACTGGCAAGATTCCCTGATATTGTTAAACAAGCAGCAAATGAATTATCTCCTTACATCATTGCTAATTATGTATTTGCTGTTGCAAAAAGATTTTCAGAATTCTATCACGCATGCCCGATTCTAACTGAAAAAGAAGAACTGAAGAAAGCCAGACTTATTTTGATTGATGCAGTCAGACAAGTTCTTGCAAATGGTTTGGATTTGCTTGGACTGAAAGTTGTTGAAGAGATGTGATTATGCCGGTTCTGGCTGACTTAGAAGAAGCCTCAATTTTTCCTGGACAGACAAAGCACCAACTTTGTATATAAATTTCGTTGTTTCTTTGGTAGTTCCCATTTTGTCTGCAATTCTTTCTAACATATCATTTTTGTTAGGAATGACGGCAAGAACTTTATTTATGTCATTTACTGATTCTTCATCGTTGTGATATTTTGCTGACAAAGAAAGATTTTCTGCAACAGTATTCCTGACTATGTCTGAGTTAGCAAGATAATTTTGTATAAATGGTTCTTTTAGGCGATTAACTCTGTTTTTTAAAGACTTGAAACGCTCATCTGATTCTCGGCCTTCGTCACTTATAACAACGAGTTCATCTAAATAGTTTTTGACCAGGTGCTGGACATCTTTTGTTGAAACGGCAATATCACGGAGATTTTTATCAATCGTTCTTGCAAACTTGCAATATGCATCAACTGCATTGTCAGATAAAAGGCTAAGATTTCCTTCTCTTTTGTCTGATTCATCTCTGTAAAAGATTCTAAATCCTTTTGGAGCAAAATCAATGTCTAGGTCACTGAAATGTTCTGTGAGAATCTCTTCAAGAATACCGTAAGACATTCCATGATTAAGACCAGGAGAAAGTCCCGAATGTTCTTCCCAGAATGCACCATTGTTCAATTGTTTCTTGAATGAATCAGTTAAAGCGTGCTTAAAAATGCTGTCGTCTTTCACAACAAGCTCTTCATAAAGAAGACTGTGTCCTCTTCTTGCTCCGGGCCAGCTTGATGGAATAGGAATAAGCAAAGCAGTATTTACTGCAATATCAAGCAGTTCCTGTTTTTCGCCTGGTGAGAAATATTTGCTTGCTCTGATTCTGTCTTCTTCTCTTCTTCTTTTTGTTTCAATTGGATTTACGTAATTTAAAGGTGTTCCAGTTCCATACGATTCATATCCGTCAAGGAAACCAAGAACGTGCCAAAACGCACCTTCACGAAGACTATTGAAAAAACTGCATATTGGTTTATGTTCTTCAGGAACATTCCAGAGACTTTCTTTCATGTATTTTTTGAGATTTGGATTTTCTTCGAGATATCTTTCTTCAAAACGTTCTATGCTTCTAAGAATATCCTGTCGTGATTCTTCTATTCGTGAAGGACCATCTGGAAGAAGATTCAAACCATATAGTCCTATTGATGGATCATTTATTCATCAAAACTAAATCAACTGACATTTAAACATTTCTAAATCAGACTTGTTCGTCATTGAAAAGAGACACTGAACTAATTATCCCTAAATGAATCTCCTCTGTGGCTGTTTCTTCTGAAACTTTGATTGTGTCTGTGGTCGCGTCTGTCATTTCTGCTGAAGCGATTTTCTCTGTCAGAAGAACTTGATTCTCTGTCTCTTCCAAAAGAACTTCTTCCTTCGTATCTGTTTTCTCTTCCTTCAGAATTACCGTGACTTTGGAATCTTGGTCTGTCAGAAGAACCTTCGTCTCTGAATCTTGGACCGGAACTTCTGCCCCCGAATCCTCCTCCATGACTTCTTCCTCCTCCAAATCTAGGTCTTCCACCGCCGAATCTTGATTGGCCTCCTGAACTTCCGCCGAATCTTGGCCTGTTTCCGCCAAATCCGCCTCTTCCACCGCCAAATCTTTGTCTGTCTCCGAATCCTCCTCTCATTTCGCCTTTTGAAAATGCGAGTCTTTCGAATTCGGGAAGAGTCATTTTTTGAATCAATAAGCTTCTGTCCTGCAAAACATTTCTGAAATTGTCGTGGTCCATGTTGGAAAGCAAAGAAATAACCTGTCCTTCTGCTCCTGCTCTTGCAGTTCTTCCAATTCTATGAACGTAATCCAAGGATGTTCTTGGAATGTCGAAATTTACAATCAAACCGACATTTTTAATATCGAGTCCTCTCGCTGCAACATCTGACGCAACTAGTACGTCTAATTTGTGTCCGTGGAATAATTCCATGACTCTCGTTCTTTGATTTTGAGATAAACCGCCGTGCAAAGCCTGGGCTTTTATTCCGTATTTTGTTAGGTTTCTTCCTACTGTGTCAACCATTCTTTTTGTTGCGCAGAAGATTATAGTCAATCCCTTCGTGTTTGCTCTAAGCAAATGAACAAGCAAAGAGAATTTGTCATTCCTGTCAACGTCGTAATAATGCTGGATTAGTTTTGACTTATCAACATACTCCTGCATTTTTACTTTTGTAGGATCTTTCATGTAGTATCTTACAATTTCTACAATGGCTCTTGGCATTGTCGCGCTGAAAAGCATTGTCTGCCTTTCTTTTGGAACCTGTGAAATTATTCTTTTGATGTCATCTATGAATCCCATTTCAAACATCTTGTCTGCTTCGTCCAGAACCAATATTTTGACTTTGCTCAAATTTATTGTTCCTCTTTGAAGATGATCCAAGATTCTTCCTGGTGTTGCAACAACAACATCTGCTTTTGGCAGATTCCAAATTTGAGGGTTTATTGAAACTCCTCCGTAAACCTCAACAACATTTGTTCTTTTGTATTTCGAGAACTTAACCAATTCTTTTGCCACTTGATTGCACAACTCTCTCGTTGGAACAAGAATTAAACCTTGTATTCCTTGTCCGTGCGTTATCTTTTCAAGCATGGGAAATCCGAACGCTGCCGTTTTTCCTGAACCGGTATGTGATTGTCCTATAACATCCTTTCCTGCCTGAAGCAAAGGAATGCATTTTTCCTGGATTTCTGTGAATTCTGAGAATCCTAAATCCATGACTGCTTTTTCCAATTCTGGCTGCAGTTTTATTTCTTTCATATTCATTTTCTTTTTTTCTTTTACGTCAGTTGTATTCACGTTATGTTTTACGCTTTCTACTTCTAATGTTACTTCTTTTGTATTCATTTTTATATTTTCAATAGCTATGTAAGCTATTCTCCGCCTTGTAGGCTATGGTATAATTTTAGAAAAGAATGAGAATCACGAGGATTAACTTCTTTTCGCCCGTTGGAAGCTCTTGGCTTCGCAATAATGGTTTATTTTAGTACCAATAGTGTATTTGACGAAGGGGGTGGTTAATAAAGGTTGGTATTGATTTATATAGTCACTTAGTAGTAGTAACAAATAGAAAGGTTTATATAGGAGTACTACTCTCGATGATGTATGACATTAGAACATTTCAAGAACTTTTATTCTCGAATGAAGAACGATGGATTAGCGAGCGCGTTGTCTTTAGATATGGGAGAAACAATAGCACGATT
>JAFGRQ010000044.1 GCA_016935155.1 Candidatus Woesearchaeota archaeon | reverse complement strand
TAGCTGCCCTTCCAGTACGGGACCGCCTTCGGTAACTACTAATGGCGGCGTAAAGCTGTGGGGTAGCTTGGTTATCCTTCGAGGTTTGGGACCTTGTGACCCCGGTTCGAATCCGGGCAGCCCCATATTATCATACCAAGAAAACGAGTTAAAATGACAGAAATAAAAAGAAAAAAAGGCGGTTCTGCAAAAAGATTTGGAGCTAGATACGGCCGAACAACGAGAACAAAGATAAGCGAATTAGAAAGGGCCATGCGTTCCAGACAAAAATGTCCATACTGCATGAAGAATAAAGTAAAAAGAGTTGCTTCAGGAATCTGGCACTGCAAAGGGTGCAATGCGAAATTTGCCGGAGCAGCATACATAATAAAAAGAGAAACAAAATCAGGGGTGGCTGAGTAATGGTGCAATACAAATGTTTTGACTGCAACAAAGCAATAGAATCTTCGACATTAAGGAGCAGAGTGAGATGCCCGTACTGCGGCGGAAAAATGCTATACAAGCAGAGATCTGTTCCATCAAAAGTAAAGGCAAGATGAGTGAAGACAAAATAAGGCAGCTGAATTTTATCGAACAATCTTTGCAGTCAGTTTTCATGCAAAGACAGCAGTTTCAGGCGCAATTGGTTGAAATCGATTCTGCATTAATCGAATTGGCAAAAACAAATTCTGCTTATAGAATAATCGGGAACATAATGGTTGCCTCGAACAAGGAAGACTTGAAAAAAGATTTGGAAGAGAAAAAAGAAGTTTTTTCTGCAAGACTGAAAGTTCTAGAAAAACAGGAAGCAAAATTCAGGGAAGATGCGCAGATGCTGCAAAAAGAGATAATGAAAAAATGACAAGCGTAGACGAAGTAATTACGTTGCTGAAAGAAATATCTGAAGACCCTCATGCTACAAAAAACACAAAATCAAAAATCGAAGGAATAATAAAAATACTTTCTGCTGAAGAAGAGCTGAGCATGAGGCTGAATAAGGCGTCTCATGAATTAGATGAATTAGCCTCAAATTCTGACATAGATTCTTATACAAGAACACAGCTTTTAGGAGTTGTTTCTGCTTTAGAAACAGTTGATGAAGAATAGATTATTTCTTTTTGACTTTAACGTCATTTTCTTTCATCAAACTCTCAATATATTCTCTTTTATACTCAAATCCGTTCATTTTTGTCAGTTTCTCAACGGCTTTGTCGAATTTAGAGCCGTACTGAGCGCCTTGCTTCTTTCTCCAAGCGAATTCTTTAGATAAACCAAGTTCCTCAGCAATCTCTCTCAATATGATTTTCTTGTGTTCTTCATTTATTTTCCTGTCGCCTTCAAATTTCATTGCCTCAACAACAACATCTTCATCTAGGAAAGGAACACACAAATCAATTCCTAAATTCATTCCTAATGTAACATCTCTGAATAAATCTCTGCTCCACATTTCTTTTAATCCTCTCCAGCACTCTTCGTTTATATTTTTAACTTTTGAATGTCTGTTGTATCCAGCAAATATTTCTTCTGCTCCTAAACCGGAAAAGAATATTTTTTCTTTCGCAATTGATTTGGCTGCAATAATCACAGAAGCAACATCTATTGTAACAAAGTAATTCGCATCAAATTCTTTCGCAGGAAAAATTTTAACTGCTTGTTTTATTATGTCTCTTGTTTCTTTTGTATTGAATATTTTTTCTTCATATTTCAAATCAAGCTTCTTTGCAATTTCTCTTGCATACCATATGTCCTGAGGAAGTTCATTTCCATCTTGATATCCAACGGCGTAGCAAGTAAAATCAGCATTTAGTTGTTTTAAGATTAAAGCAATCAACGCAGAATCAACACCGCCAGAAAAGAATAATGCAAAAGGTTCGTCTGGAATTCTTTTTTTGACTGCTTCAATTAATGATTGCTTTAGCTTTTCTTTGCTTCCTTCTCCAGAAACTCTGCATTTTAGATTTTCAACTACTTTCTGCCACGTTTCTTTCGGAACAAGGCCTTGTTCGTTGATTACTTTGGATAATTTGGTCATTTTTAATCCTTAACGTGTCTTCTTGTTTTTGGAACAAAATTAAGAATGATTTGCTGCATTTCTTTTCTAGGTTTTCCTTCTTCATCAAAGATGGTTTCTTCTTTCAAAACTAATTTTCCACATCCCAAATAATCATCTCCGCATTTAACAATAACAACTCCTGTGCAGTCTGTTTTGAAGGGAATATCCTGTCCAGCCATCCACAATTTGCTTAATCTTCCTATTTCAACAACGTTTTTCTTTGCTTTTGGACCAATTATTTGAGCACCTTCAACACTTAGTCTTATTTCTCCTCTGTCATTTTCATGAGCAAAATACATTCCGATTTGTTCAACAAATAATTTTTTATAGTCAATTTTCTCTAAATCTCTTGAAACAATGTATATTTTATCTTTCTGTGTTTGCGTAACAAAATCTTCAAAAGAGAAATCAGCATCCCATTGTTCGTTTATTTTCTTGGCTATTTCTTTGCTTTCTTTTGAATTCAAAAACTGATTCGTTCTCATATCCCCCACACCGGATTGTCCTTCCTCATTATCAATGCAATTTCTTTAATTATCTCAATTTCTTTGGAAGTTAAAGCTTTCTTGAATTCTTTCATGACTTTGAAATGTTCGGGAGGAATTGCTGAATAAAGTATTTCATCTCCAGTTATTGTTCTTCCAATCGTTACATTATCCATGGAAATAGCCCCTTGTTTTCCTTCTTCAAGCTCCAAAACAGTTTCTTTGTCAACTTGTAAAGCTTTAACTGTTGTAATTTTCTTTCCATCAAGCATTAAAGGCATTCCCGCTTTTAATTTTCCGCCCAAAACTTCAGCACCCATTACTGCAGGATTTGATTGTCTGAAAATAAAATTCTTCAACAACTGAATCTTACAAGGTCTAATCATTCCTTCTAATTTTCCAACTTCGATTGCTTTTTCCTGTTCAATCTTCCATGCGTCGAAGTCTTCTAATAATTTGTAAATAACATTGTTTGTCAAAACTTTAATTCCAGTAACTCTCAAATCGCAGCTAACATTGAATCCGAGAATTATTCCATTGTAATGATTTTTCTCTTTCTGCGTCTCAGCAGAAGCAATATCTTTTTTAGTAATATTTCCAATTGATGCGGAAGCAACAGGGATGTTTTTCTCTTTTAACAACACTTGCAGTGCTTCCAAGCTACCAAGAGAATCTGCTTTTATTACAACTCCGTCAGTTTCTCTGCTTACTGTAACTTCTTCTATTTCTTTCTGAACTTCTTCTTCAACAGAAGCCAGTGTTTCTTTAGTTGCAGAGATTAATGGAACTCCAGCAACAACATTTTCAATATCATTTGCTGAAATTCTAATTCCAGAAGCTGCAGTTATTTCTTTAACAGAATCAAATTTAGTTTTGATGTCTCTCAATTCCCCCATTTTTGAAGCTAAAAAGATTGCTTTTATTTTTGTAGAGATTGGCTTATCCAAGCCGCCAATAACAATCTGGTCATTTACTTTCAAAGTTCCGTCGTAAAGAATAACATCAAGAGATTTTCCCAGTCCTTTAACATCCTTGACTTCCAAAACAATTGCTTTTCCGTTTCCTTCATTTATTTGAAGCTTGTTTTCCAAATATCTTTGAGCCAAACCTATTATTGTCATCATAAGTTCAGGAAGTCCTTCTCCCGTTATTGCTGAACAAGGAATAATTGCGATTTGTTTTGTATAATCTGAAACTCTGTCGAATCTTTCTCCGTCTAATTTGTCGTTGTCATATAAACTTCCAACCAACTGATATAGTTTTTTATCAAAGAATTGTGAAACATCCGAATTTTGTGCATCGATGTTTTTCAAAAGCGATTTCTCCTTGCTCTGCCATCCAGGAATCAAATCGACTTTATTTGCTGCGATTATGAATGGAGTTTTGTATGATTTTAGGATTTCAATTGCTTCAATTGTCTGAGGCATGAATCCTTCATTAATATCAACAACAACAATTGCAATATCTGATAAATTTCCTCCTCTTTTTCTTAGATTTGTGAAAGCTGCATGACCCGGAGTGTCAATAAACAATAAACCGGGGATTGTTAACTTAATTTTCAGAGCATCAAGCAAAGGTCCAACTTTTCTTTTGATTTCAGACAAAGGAACGTTTGATGCGCCAATGTGTTGTGTGATTGCACCAGGCTCTGAATCAACAATCTTGCTGCCCCTAATCCAGTCTAAAATAGACGATTTTCCGTGGTCTACATGACCAACTACTGTGCATATCGGGCTTCTAATTGGCATAGAAATAACATTAAAAGACATGTTTTTAAAGGTATCTTTAAATAGTAATTATTCTTCTAGATACACATGGATTTAACCGAAACCGAAACGAAAATTCTGGAGCAAATGGTTGAAAATAGCGGAGGCGCTGATGTCGATTTGCTTGTTGTTTTTGTTCACTTAACTAAGGAAGAAATAAGGAATTCTTTGAAAAATCTTGAGAAGAAAAAATACGTAAGACAAAGCACAATAAGACCAGAAATTTTCTTGATAACAGAAGAAGGGAAAAACCATCTAAAAAAGATTGGCTGGTTAGGTTCCTAATCTCTATATCTTATATTCGTCAAGTACATCGTCAAAAAGAATGCAGCAATCAACGTGACTGTCAAATAATCACTGTATCTGCTCAATAACCATCTGAAGAACAAATCATACAAGTAAATAGAAAATGTCGCCCAGGCGATGAAAAAAGCAGTTCCAAGTATTGTCGGAAACAAAAATACTTTTCCAATCCACGAGCCCTCAATAATATCCATAAATGGAGTTATTACTCTGTAATTTATTGTACTCTCGCTCAATATCAAAAACACAGCAGCAAGAACATGAGAAATAAAAGTGATGTGTTGAGCAAAGAAACTGTTCAAATAAATGTTTGCTAAACTCAGATATTCTAACACCATGTCATTTTAACTGTGCAGTTGATTTATATGTTTTACTAATTAAAGTCCTTTCTTCAGCTTTATTTTCTCTGCTATTTTCAAAGAATCCGTTTCAATCTTTCCGTAAATTTTCCTGTCTCCCCCAAAATAAGTTATTGTATAGTCAAACTTGTTTGGTTTTTTGTGAGTGTAAACTTGTATTTCTTTAACTTTTTCAGCTCTCATTGACAAAGCATTCTTAACGTGCTGAGGAATTTCAGAATTAGCTATGAATTCCAAATCTTTTTCAACATCAGAAGCATCAATCTGCATTCCTCTGTGAATCGCATAAAGAACAAAATCATTCCTTGTTATTTGGTGAAATGTGGTTTCATCCAAGAGAAACCTCACATCAGCTTCTCAGAAAATTCCTGCTGAATTACTTTCTTTCCTGAAGGAGTTAAAGAAATCGTCATTCCTTTTCCTTTCTTGCTCTTGACTCTTGCAATCAAATTTAATTTCTGAAGTTTAGAATAAACAACTTCTTGTTTTTTATTATCAATTATCAATGATTTGATTGGAATATCATTTCCGACAAGTTGAGTTATCTTGTAAACAGCAAACAAGGCTTTTTTCTCTTTCTCATTCAAGCCGTAATCAATCTTAGCAACTGGCTTTTCATCGATTATCTTGACTTGGCTTTCTATGAGAATCTTCAATTTGTCAAATGCCTTGAAGAATTCCTTTCCTTTCTGGTTTAATGATATTACAATATCTTTAGAAACATCATCAACATGCAATAATCCGTTCTTCTCAAGAATCAAAATATACTTCTCTGGGTGCTTTATTCCAGACCTTCTCAAGTCAGATGCTCTTATCGTATAAACCTTCTTGTTGACGACTTCTGCCTCGTAAAGCTCCTTTAGAATCCAAATGCAGGGTCTATTTACCAATATCTCATACAAAGTCATGGTTTATGCAATCGCAGCTTATTTTTATATTTTTAGGTTTATAAAGTATCGGTCCCCAGGTCATAAAACGCACGAATTGAAGGAAAAGAACAAACGGAAATAACGTCATAAATGGAAAAAACGGAAGATATATAAATAAGGAACACCTCTCCAATAAAAGAAGGCGAACAGCCAAAATCATTGGGGGTTGGTTATGTCAGAGGAAATAAGTTTTGAAAGCGTGCTGAAAAATCCTATTTACAAAAATAGAGAGATGATTTATGCTTTGAATCCTCCGACTGGTTTGCTTCACAGGACAGAGCAGAAAAACGAGCTTGTAATGGAGCTTGCTCCAATTCTTATGAACTCTGCCGTTTCCTGCGTTTTTGTTTATGGAAATCCCGGAACGGGAAAAACATCCTTGATCATGGAGCTTGGCGAGAAGTTAAATGGCGAGGCGAAGAAAAATGAAATAAATTTCAATAAAATTTATGTCAACTGCTCTGAAAACAGAACAGAAACAACAATTTTGATTGATTTGCTGTCTCAGCTGAATCCAAACAAGGAATATCCTCGGCTCGGATGGAACCGGGCAAAGGCAATAGAGGAATTTACAAAAGAAATTAACAAAAAGGAAGAAAACATACTGATTGTTCTTGATGAAGTTGATTATGCACTCAAGGAATCTGGAGATGATATTCTCTATAGATTGAGCAGAATAAATGAACAAAATCACAAATCAAAGGTTTCAACGATTATCATTTCAAACAATCTTAAGGTCGCTGATTACATAAAGCCAAGAACACAATCTGCATTCGGAAGAGTCAAAGTTATTTTCACTCCTTACAACGCAGAAGATTTGGCTGATATTTTGAGAGACAGGGTAAAACTGTCATTGAAGCCGAATGTGTGCAGCGATGCTGTGATTGAAAAAATCGCAGAAATAGAAGCAGGAAGAGGAGGAGATGCAAGACGAGCTCTCGAACTTCTTGATTCATGCGCAAAAATTACGATGGCGAAAGGCTCGTCTAAAATCACATTAGATGTGGTAGGTGAAGCTGATGCCAATCTTGAAAACAATTCAGTCCTAAACACCGTCGCTTCACTTACCAAACATCAAAAAATACTTTATTTGACTATGTTAAAAAACTCAAAGAAGGTAATGATTGGAGGAGATGTTTTCAAGGAATACTTGGAAATGTGCAAGCAATACAATACTGAACCGTTAACAGAAAGAATGATTCGTTCATTTTTAGTAAATTTCACAGAAGTTGGCTTGATTAAATCAGAAGTTGGCTGGCTGCAGACTGCAAACAAGAAAATAAGAAAAATCACATTCAACTTGGACAAAGCACAGTTCAAGAAAGCTGAAAAATTATTGAGAGATACAATATAATTTGCGTCAATACGCGAGACACAAAATAAATTTACATTGCAAGCGGAAGGGGACCTGCTCCCTACGGGAAGGGGCCGCTCTTGATGTGAGCAAGTAAGTGTCTAGCCCGACGCAAATTCAGTGGGAGAAAGAGGTGATAGTCTTTCTCTAGTGAAATGGGGTTAAACTAAATTAACTTAGCTTTAGCTGTCGCATTCATACACAGGTATGAACTGTAGGGATCTAGTCCATCTCTACAGCGCCTTTGTTTGTTGGGGTTGGGCCGCAGAGAAATCTGCGGCTCATTATATTCACATGGAAATAATAATGATGACAATAACATTGGGAATAATCGCGAAGTTCGTAGAAAGAAAACTAGAAAAATCTGCTTTTGAAAACGAATGGGTCGATGTTAATGAAATTCCTGTTCAAGAGAAATTAGAATTTCCTGCTTATTCTTGATTTTAATTTTGCGTTAGCATCGAGCTACGGCTGTGATGAATTTGCAAAATATTGACATTTCCCGTAAGGAACGTCCCCTTTGTCAATTTCCTGGAAAAATCTAAGAGCCTTCGCAATTGATGCTAACGCCAACAAATTCTAAAACTATATAAATTAGCTAAATTTGCAAATCCCACTCAGGGGCGGTAGACAAGGACTACTTCGGAAAGGACTAGTCTGGAGATAATTTGAACCCCGGAAAGATAACAGCAAACCTAGCAAGAAGGATTTTTCTTAATGAAATGCACAAGTATTTGTTCGATCAAAGTTCTATTTATTTCAAAATAGCCGGTGAAAACGATAAAGAAATGCTTCTCAGATTTGCAGAAAATTTTGATTTGAATGCGGACTTGTGGATTAGATTTGAAAAACAAAGAAGAAGAGATATTGAAATGCAGCATAGGTACGAATGGCATCATTTCATTCCCGTAAATGCCGATAACATGATTGCAACAAGTTTTATGTCAATGTATTTGGCGCACATTCTTGGCCACAATAAACAAAACATAATTTATGTCGGAGAAGCAGGCAAACTGCACGATATTGGAAAAGGTGAGTCTCCTGATTCAGTACTTTTCAAACTAGGCAAGTTAACTCCTGAAGAGAGAGCATGGATGAGAGGTCATTCCCGAGATGGGGCAAGAATAGTAAAAAAATCAAGAGAATCTTTGAAAAAATCAAAACCAATACTGGAAGATTGCATTGAAAAACATCATGTTTGGATTGATGTAGACAAAGGAATGGAAAGTGTTGTTAATAGCTACCCTCTAACAAATCCTCCCGGAGAATTTCCGCGAATCATAGCAGCAACAGATGCTCTAACTTCAATGCTTTACAAAAGAGATTACATGCGTTATGACCATTATCTGCATATGAAATTAGATGAACAAACCATTTTTGATTATGCAAAGAAAGAATTGCTGAGAGAATCTGAGCGTTCAGAATTAAATCCGCATGGAATACATTTCGACAGAAAAATCGTTGAATTGCTGCTTCCGATTATTGAAAAAATGAAATCTTAGTCACGCTGCAACAAGGTTAGCTCTAGTCCGGCTAACCTTTGTTTGTTGGGGTTGGGCCGCGGTGTAACAGCCGCGGTCTATTTATTTTTAGAGTTTTATCAAGAATTAATTCGATTTACAAAAAACAAGAAAAACTTATTTTCTTCTAAACAAGTGTTTGATATATTCAATGGTCTTGTATGTGAATGAATTTCTTCTTTTCTCTTCTTTTCTCGCTCTTTCTCTGTCTGCTTCCAGGGCTCTTTGTATTCTGAGTTCTTTTTCCGAATTAAGCCGAGTATAAATGCCCTCTAGTTTCTCTTTTAAGTAATCTGTTTCTTTTTTTTCACCAATTGAAAATTCAATATAAACTTTGCCTCCTTTGTAAGGAAGATGTGCTTGAAAAATCATCATCTCCAGCAAATCCTCTAGCGGACAGGATTTTCCAAAATCGGAAACAAGTTTCATTTTTATTTCAGGATATTTTTCAGCAAAATTGACAACCTCTACAATATCTCTCCATTCATAGAATCCGACAGGAACATTTAATGCTACTTTTGTTTGCATGGCTCAATGATGTCAAATCCTTTATTTATCTCTTTCCAAACCTTTAAAATAGAATATTTTAACCCATCGCTCTTGAAGTCATAGTAGTCTGTGCTGATTCAACGCCTTCAATCTTGCACATTTCTGATTCTATAGCATCTGTGCCGTGTTTTTCATCAACAACAAATTTAAGAATTAATGCAACAAGTCCAAATCCAATTGGCTGTCTTTCAGCGCTTTGCATTTTTCCTTCAAATTGCTCAAGAACTTTTTTTGAATTCTCTTCAACCTTAATTAAATCAACTTCAGGGCTTTCAGGCATGAGTTTCATTGTAATAATTGCCTTTGCCATTTTTAGTTTGGACCTGTAAATCCGCACTTGCAAGAATACTTAGCGCCGATTGCTCTGCAATTTCCGCATCTGATTATCTTTTCTTTGCAGCTAGGGCAGTTGAATACAACAACCCCTGCCATGTTAGTTATGTTCTTTTTGCATGATATGCATAATTGTTCGTTATCCATGTCTATTTCGGAAAGTGTTTAGTTTATAAAAGTTATGTCTAATGGAGAGCATCGGGTTCGGCTCTTTATGTTTTGGACGAAGAGTGGCGCCTTCCCGTAGGGAGCAAGTCCCCTTCCACTTTTTTTGGAATTATTCATTGAGCCTCACAAAGTGATGCTCTCCTAAATGTTCTTTTTGTCCCTAACAAGCAGTAGTTAAAAAAGTATATATACACTTTTAAGTCCTATTTAAATGGGGTGCAAGACAACATCATGGCTAAGAAGCCCAAAATCATTGAAGCGGACGTTTCTAAACAGATGGACCAATTGCTTGGAAAGCCTCCGGTGCCCGTTTTGTCACCTCCCAAAAAAATACTCAGCTCTCATGAAGATGAATTGATTAATATGAGGGTCAAGCTTCAACGAAAGGAAAAGGAGCTGACAGATAAAGAAAAAACACTGAAAAAGGAACTGTCAGATTTGAGCGGGCAGATTCTTGACCTGAAGAAAAACAGAGCTGAGCTCTGGACCGATGTTGATAAATTGAAAATAGAAAAGGAAAAACTTCGGAAGGAAAGAGACAGCATTAAGGACGAACTAGCAGCCCATAAAAAACAAATAAGGTATTCTGAAGAAGTTCATGATTTCTTGGCAAAGAAGCAAAAATCTTACGAGGCAAGAGAACTCGCTTTGAAGAGAAGAGAGCTGGCAATAGAGAAAAAAGAGTCCGAGCTTGTAATATTGAATTCGCAAATAAAAGAAAAAGAGATGACGATGGATAAAATAACGAAGATGTTTCGGGACGAAAGAGAAGCATTTGAGAAAAGAAAGAGGGGGCTTAGCGATGATGTGGAAATTCTAGAAAGAAAGAAAACTTTGCTGACGGCAATGGTTAAAGGACTGTCAGATGAATATTCAATCGAAAACAAAAGACTCAGCCAGGCAAATCAGGATGTCAAGGCGCTCTACTCTTTGGCCGAGAAAAAGAATCAGGAAATAGACAGAAGAGCGGTTCGTGTTGAAAAGGAATTGGAGCAGAAAAGGAGGGCGTTCGGAGAAGAATTCAACAAAGTGCACAGCTCTCTCGATGCCAGAGAGAAAAAACTTTTCCAGCTTGCTCTAACTTTAGAGGCAAAGGACGCTGATCTCAAGAAGAGAGAATCTGCGATTTCTGCAGAAACAGATACCAGGAAAAATATAATCGAACTCACAAGCGAAGAAAGAATAGTAGAACAAAGACTTGCAGACAAAAAAGGAGAGCTCGAAGCTTATGAAATCGAGCATCAGGCTAAAGAAGGGGAGATTAAAAGAGACTATTCTTTACTGGATGAGAAAGAGGAAGCCTTGCTTTTCAGAATAAAACAACTGGAAGATGATGAAAACTTCCTGGCTGAAAAAGAAGAAGAATTTATCGAGAAAATAGAGGAGCTTGAACAGGACAGGCGTCTTTTTGACAGCAAGGTAAAGGAGTTTAGTACGAATCTTGAAAGACTTAATAATTTTGATGCAGATATGGCAAAAAAGAACGAGGAACTGAGAAAAAGAGAAATGGATATTGTAAAAATGCAGACGGACCTCGAATTAATGCAGCAGAAAGCAATAAGTGCCGCAGAATACAAACTAAATATCAATTCCCTGAAAAATGAGAAGAAAAGGCTTGAGTCAGACATAAAGTCCCTCAGATTGAAAGCAAACAAGGCATCAGAAATAACGAAGAAAATAACTTTGAAAGAGAAGAAGCTTAACGAAAGGGAGCAGATGCTCTCTGAAAAGGAACAGGTTCTGCAGAACCTGCTTGGAAATATCGAATCAGAAAGAAACGAATTGCTGAGCAAGAACGCGGCAAATTATTTTGAATCAGAACTTAAGGGCACACAGCTTGTGGCAAAAGACGAGGAGATGGCAGATGTTTCAGCAATCGTCGAGGAAAAATATCCGAGCAATTACGAAGTATTGGTCATGATAAAAACTGCAAGAGAAGCATTGAATTCAAATAATGTTCTTGGCGCAAAGAATATTTATTCCAAATTGAATGGCATGTACAAAAAACTGCCTCATACAGATGAAAAGAAGAAACTCTATTATGAAATAATGGAATTGAAAACAGACATAGAACTTAATATGGTCTAATCATCTTATGTCTTTGTAATTAATCTGCTCTTTCTTTTTTGTTTCAACGTCCTCAACATAAACTTTTTTTGAAAAATTAATGACCTTAAATTCTCTTCCTTTGTAATTCACAATATCTCCTTTCTTGAATTTTGGAAGTCTAAATAGGACAGTTATTCTGTATAAGTCCTTGCTTGTCTGCTTGCTTCGGCTGACAAGTTTAGCGGTCTCAACAAGTTCGCCTCCAAAAACATTTTGCAGTTTTTTCCCGAGATTTCTTGTGAATTGGGCGTCTGTCATCATGTAGTCAACCCCGTTCTGAACTTCATCTTCCTTTATGCAGTGAAATCCTTTTGAAAATGCTTTCTTTAATTCTTCTTTTACGAATTGTTTAATTTCCTGCGTGGGATTTCTAAGCTGAAGAATCCCGTTGAATGCCTGACCGAGCATTTTTGAGCAGTATTTGCAAATCGTGTATTCAATTTTTACAGGAACAATGAATTTATTGTCTACTGTTGCTTCCGCTTCAAAAAAAACTCCCGGATTTTTCTTGTGCTCCGGAATGAACAGCTCGACTTTTTTTGCATTTTTGAATCTTTGTTCAATCATATCATAAACTGCTTCGTCAATTACAGGGGTTTCAATCCATTTCCCTTTAAATTCATGTCTAAAACAATTTGCACAGATTTTTACATCGTATTTTTCGCTCTTTTTCAGCTTCACAGGTTCCATACAGCTTTTTATAACCCAAAAGTTTATAAGAGTATCGAGGCGCATTCAAGTAATGAAAAAGGATTCGGCCCGTAGGAAAATCTGGAACTTTATATGGCACGATGACAGTCTTCTGAGCTGGATTGTTAATTTAATTCTTGCGTTCTTTATCATAAAATACTTGATTTTCCCGGCAATGGGATTTGCTCTCGGAAGTCAATTTCCGATGGTTGCTGTTGTTTCATCAAGCATGGAACATGACGGCAATTTCGACAGTTGGTGGAGTTCTCAGGCATACTGTGGAAACAGAATATGCACGCAGGAAAAATTTTACGCGCAGTACAACATAAGCAAGGAAGATTTCCAGGAATTTATATTCAGAAACGGATTCAATAAGGGAGATGTGATGGTTTTGTCTTCACCAAGCAAACTCAAGGCAGGGGATGTAGTTGTTTTCTTTGCAAGGGACGGAAGGCCGATAATACACAGAGTCATTTCACTAGATCCTCTTCAAACAAAGGGAGACCACAACCAGGATCAAATTGAAAATAATTTGCTGAATGAAAAAAATATTTCGAGAGAGAACTTAATTGGAAAAGTTTCAATAAAAATACCTTGGATAGGATATGTGAAAATAATTTTCGCCTGGGTAATGTCTTTGTTTGGAATCGCAGTGGCGTGAGGTGCTGAATGAAGTTCTGTCCAAAATGCGGTTCAATAATGATGCCAAAAAAGGAGGACGGCAAGACATTTTTCAAGTGTCACTGCGGTTATTATGAAGAAGGGAATACAAAATTTACGGAAGCGGTTAAGCAGGAGAAAAAAGAGCTAGGAATTGTTGAATCTGAGGTTGAAACGCTTCCAATCGTAAAAATAAAATGTCCTCACTGCGGAAACATGGAAGCTTACAACTGGGAAGTTCAAACAAGAGCTGCTGACGAAGCCGCGACACAATTTTACCGCTGCACAAAATGCAGGCACACCTGGAGAGAGTATAAATGATTGATGTTTTTGATGTTCCTGTTTCTAAATCAATAAAAATCAGAGTCAAGACAAATGCTCCTTCAAATAAGATTTTGGCTTATGATGAGGCAACGAAAGTGTTTAAAGTTGCAATACATGCGCGAGCACAAAACAATGAAGCAAACAGAGAAGTTGTTAAATTTTTCACAAAAATGTTTCACAAACCAGTTCGCATCAAAACAGGATTTACAAGCAAAGAGAAATTGCTGGTTTTTGATTAGGGATTTTCCCAGAGAATTCCAACTTTTCTTCCGTCTTTTATGATGTATTCTAAATCTCCTTTGTATTGCCTGTATGGAACGGGGTCTGGTTGACCGTTGGTTTTGTGTTTATCAAACATCATTCTGGCAGCAGTTGCCTCAGGACTGTCATGATATTTGTCTTCCAGATAAATTACTTCCTTGACTCCTTCTTGTAGTATGGCTCCTGCACAAACATTGCATGGAAAAAGAGTTACATAAATTCTGTGCGCGTGACCTTTTGTTGTATTCATGTTGTGTAGAGCATTTCTTTCCGCATGAACAACATACATGTATT
>JAFGRQ010000043.1 GCA_016935155.1 Candidatus Woesearchaeota archaeon | reverse complement strand
ATGTAAACTTTCCCTAAAATTGTTATTGTTGTTCCAGCAAAATCTTCTTTTGCCGCAGTCCAATTAGTTTCGAAACGAACTGCATCATAAAAGTGAAGGTTGTAGCTCCACAAAGGACTGCTTCTTTTGAACATCAAATAATCTCCTTCAATCGGAGCCAAGTCATCATCTTGAGCATGAACAACAACAGGATAATTCATTCCTGTCAAATTAATGAATTGAAAGTAATTAGCACTATTTTTATTTTCTCCTGCCGATTCTACATATTTTCCATCTGCTAAATATGTTGGAGAATCCTGCCCCCAAATATAGCTGTAATTAAGAGAACCAAGAGGTTCATTTAACTTTGTTAAAAAACAAACTGCAGTTGAACCATCTGCCTGAACACATGACTTCATGCTTGAATTTGCTGTAGTTTCTCCACCCGGCATTCCTGGTTCAGGAGGCAATTCTTCTTCATACAAATTAGTTAATACAGTTTTCACAGAGTTGAGCATCCATTTGTTTTCATGGCAATTCCATGTTTCACCTTCTTTTGAACATGCATAAGCAATTATGTATATTGGCTGCCCCGCGTTAAATAGAGTTTGATTTGCAACATACGATCGTTTTATTTCCAAAATCTGGCTTGCAAACCCCTTAATCCAATTGCTCAAGCCAACAGTTGGCTGAGAAAACTGAAACCTATTCCATTCAGAATCTGAATTATCATAAATGTATCCGTATTTGTAAACGTATTGATCTCCGCTAACTGATGCTTTGGCTTCCCTAACTGATTCATTTAATTGAAATGCGATATAATTTGGATTTACAGTAAATGTTGTAGGAACTGCATATCCTTCAAAGACTTCTGTTGCTTTTCCTAAAGGAGCTGAAAATGTTGCAGAATCGGGATTTGGAGGTAAGTCAGTAGGACACGCTGCAATCAAAAAACTAACACCAATCAGAAATGCAATTATGAGCCTATGTTTCATGTCTTTTAGTCCTCTTTTATTCGGTATATCGAATTATTTGAATTAAGGTATATATATTTCTATTCTAGCGCTTGTTTCTTCTTATTTCAAAGACAATCACTGCAAAAACCAATGCAGTAGTTATGCCCAAAATTGACCACGTATTTCCTAAACATGCCCCGGATTGGAACAGATTTCTGGAAATGTTTGTCTCAATCAATGCTCCTATTGCAAGAAGAAAAAGAGATGCGATAAAAATCAATACAGAATTTTTCAATGTCTTGAAAAATCCTGGTGAAAATAATTTTTCATCAACAACTGCGCTTGACAGCTTTCCTCCTGCAATTGCAGCAAGCAAGTATGCAGCAACCTCTGGAATCATGTGGAAAAGCATTATTCCCATGTTGCAGCTCATGAAAGAAAACATTGAAAAGAAATCCCCTCCGGCCATTGACTGCCTAATAACGTCAGAAAGGGAAGATGCAAATATCGATGCATTCAGAACCATCAAAAGCAAAGAACCTGCTCCATACAATAATGACAGAACAAACGCAACAACCATTACATAATTGTTGTTTGCCCATATTTTCATGAACAATGAAAATTCTTCAATCGGAGGAGCTGGAATTCCATTTTGAGGGAGGATTATTCTTGTTGCCGAACCGTACAATTGCTCAGAAGTAAGAACTTTGGACGGCATTGCCAATGAAACCAAGAAAAAAACAACAAATGCCCCTATGAAAAAATAAATGTAAAAATCAAACATGTGCTTTGTTCTCGGAAAAAAGCTCTCATCTTTTTTTTCTGCCCTTTCAAAAAATTTAATAACCAGAGGCATTGCCAGAGCAATAGTAAATATGACAGATGCGACCCCGACAAATGTTGTTCTCTGGAAAAGAATATAAGATGCAGCAAAAGAAACTAGCGTGAAGAAAACTCCTGCAAACAAGGCATAATTTGCATTCGACTGCACTTTTCTTGGATCAAAAATCTTATCAAACATATTTGAACGCCTCGTCAATCATCTGCTGGGAATAGCCTGACTGAAGCAGAACAGAAACAATCTGTTCTCTTGAAAAGCCTTGCTTGAGATTTTGCATTATATAATTTTTTAACTGAAGAACTTGAGGATTAATTTGAGCCTGTTGAGGCTGCGTGTTCTGGGGATTTAAAGTCTGCAATCCCTGCTGAACATTGTTTTTTTTCTTTGCTCTCCAAAAGAAAAATGCACCTGCGGAAACTGCAAGAACTGAAACAATGACAACAAAAATAATCCAAAAATTGCTGCTTTCTTTCTGCCGAGCTGCCTGTTCTTTTATTTCTTCTTTTTCTTCTTCAAACTGCTGCTGCTCCTGTTCAGCTACCTGCTGTTCAACCGATTGCTGGGATGTGTCCACAGACGCCCCTGTCTCGACTGAAGCATTTTCCAAATCAATTTCTGAAGAATCCGAAGTCCCTCCGCCTTCAGAAGGCAGCAAAGGTGTGGCTGGGGGCGGAGGAGGAGCTTGTGCATAAGCTAAAGTAAATAACATAAGAAACATAACAAGCAAAACTGCTCTTTTCATAAAAAGAATAAACAAGAATTGGTGTTTATAAAGATTATCTAATAAAAGACAGAATGATAAAAGTCAGCAAAATCAAAATTCCGAGAATGATAAACATAGTTAGCTGACCTTTCCCATTCATCTTACTTCTGCACCGTCATCTATTCCAGGAACTATTTCTTCTTTGTCTGTCTTCAAAACAGAAGTTCCGTAAACAACTTTTCCGTTTTTTGTTTTTATTTTTATTTTCGAAAACAAATCTATTGTAATCTCCTTTTCTGGTTTTGGTTCAATGCCTTCTGCATAAACTTTATCTCCTGGTTTTGATTTCGGAGCTTCAAGAACTTTTACTTCTTTTCCTTTTCCTGCAGCCAAAAGCATTCCTTTGCTTAAATGACCGCGAATCATTGCTGGTTTTAAATTTTTAATTAAAATGACTTTTTTTCCGACAATATCTTCTGGTTTGTAATGCTGCGCAATCCCTGAAAGAATAATTCTTCTTTCTGTTCCGATGTCAACTTCTTCAATCATCAGCTTATCAGCATCCTTGTGCTTGTTCGCAGCAACAATTTCTCCGACAACTAAATCCAGTTTCGAAAATTCATCTTGTGCACTTTGTTTTCCTGCGAATTTCTCCCTCAATGCAGTCATTTCCTTGTCTTCCATTTTCTTGAACAAAACTTCAGGTTCGTTTATTTTATGTTCTTTGTTTTTAGTCAAGACATTCATCTTTCCTAAATCAGAGAAATCTCTCTTTTTGATTCCGAGCTGTAAAAATATTTTTTCAGATGTCAAAGGCATGAATGGTTCTGTTAATATTGCTAAATCTTTTATCATATTCACCAGCAAAAGCATTGATGCCTTGCATTTATTTTCGTTTTCTGTTCTCTGCTTCCATGGTTCTCTTTTCTGGAAATATTCATTGCCCATGTTTGAAATCATCATTATTTGCTTCAACGCATCTCTTAATTTTATTTTATTCAGCAGTTCAACGGCCTTCTTTTCTTCTTCCACAATCACTTCCCACAAATCTTTTGATTCCTTGTCTAATTTCACATCCTCTATTTTTTTGTCATAAAACTTTTTGATGAAGACTAATGTTCTGTTGACTAAATTTCCAAAATTTCCTACTAATTCATTATTTAATCTGTCTTTGAACTGCTCCCATTTGAATTCTGAATCTGAAGTTTCAGGACGATTCATCATCAGATAATATCTGTAAACATCCGCAGGAATTCCAGAAGCCATCGCATCATTTCCGAAAACACCGACTCCTTTTGATTTTGAGAACTTTCCTCCTTCGTAATTAAGGAATTCTGTTGAATTTATTGTATGAACAAATGTAAATTTATCTTTCGTGGCCATCAACGAGCCGGGAAAAATAATTGAATGAAAAGGTATGTTGTCCTTCCCCATGAATTGTATCAATTCAACCTTTTCTGGATTGTACCACCAATCTTTGTATTTTTCTTTCAGCAAATCTTCTGTGATTGAAATATATCCTATTGGAGCATCAAACCAAACATAGAAAACTTTATTTTCAAATCCTTTGCAAGGAACAGGAATTCCCCATTTCAAATCTCTCGTGATTGCTCTTTTTTTCAATCCCTCTTTGAACCAGGCATTAGTCATTTGAATTGCATTTTCTGTCCAATTTCCTGCCTTGCTTTGTTTTGCAGCCCATTTCTCCAATTGCGGCTGAAGTTTTTCCAATTCCAAGAATAAATGTTTTGATTTTCTTATTTCGGGACGCGTTCCATGAACACTGCATCTTGGAGATAAGAGTTCTGTTGGGTTCAAAAGTTTTCCGCAGCTGTCGCATTGGTCTCCTCGTGCATCGACATAACCGCAGTAAGGGCATTTTCCTTCAACAAATCTGTCAGCCAAGAATTTGTCGCACTGTTTGCAGTAAACCTGCTCTGTATCTTCTTCTGTTATGTATCCGTTCTTTTCTACTTTCTTGAAAATTTCCTGCGTGATTGCATGATGGTTCTTTTTGCTTGTTCTTCCAAAATAATCGAATTTAATGTTGAACCAGTCATAAACTTCTTTGTGAATCTTGAAATATTTGTCGCATATTTGCTGAGGAGTTAATCCCTCTTCAATTGCTTTTACTTCTGTTGCTGTTCCGTGTTCATCTGTTCCGCAAATGTAAAGAACTTCTCTTCCGAGTAATTTCATGGCTCTCGCGTAAACATCCGCGCTTAAAACACATCCAACTATTGTTCCCAGATGAGGAATGTTGTTTACGTAAGGAAGGGCAGATGTTACAAGAATCTTTTTCTTTGATTTGGGCATATATTATATACACAGAACGGGATTTATAAAGGTTTAGGGGGCACATATTTAAACCGCAAATGCAAAAATAGTGTTATGAAAAGAAGGTTTTCTTCTCTTGAAGAAAGAAGAGAATTTTATAAAAAAGAGTTCTCAGTAAAAAAAGTTAAGTCGTGGTTCAGAAAAAATAAAATTCATCTCCCGCAAATCTGCGCATTGGATGCCGGAACTGAGAGCAACATTTTGCTGAACAAAAAATGGAAAAACACAATGTTTTATTTCCCCTTCAGCGAGCTGAAAAATCAGATTAAAAACTATGTCCCCGAAGATGTTTACTATGACAGGAATACGTATAAGAACCCGAAACAAGTTCTGAAAACTTTAAAACTCAATAAATGGGTAAGGCAAGAGCTGACCTTCGATTTGGACGTTGATAATATTCCAAAAAGAGAGAGCTTTGAATCAAGATTGAGAAAAATTTACAAAAAATCAGTTGAGCTGAAAAACGAACTGAAAAAAAGAGGTTTTAGAAAAATTGCTATTGTTTATTCCGGGAAGGGATTTCATGTTCATGTCTTCGACAAAAAAGCTTATGCACTGGACGTGGCAGAAAGAGAGAAACTAAATGATAAATTTTCTGATTTCCCTATCGACCCCTGGGTCTCAAAAGGATATATTCGGCTAATCAGGCTTCCATACTCCCTACATGGAACAACCTCACGAAAATGCCTCCCTGTAGAAAACAGATTCGACCCAAAAAAAGCAGTGCCTGAATTTCTAAAAAATTAGCAGCATCTGCATTTTTTAGCTCTCTTAGCTTTCTTTGAATAGTATTTTTTCTTTTTGGATTTTTTAGCTTTCTTTTTTGCCACAAAATCACCTCTTCTGCCAATTAAGAAAACACTATTTTTAAACTTATCTAACTAAACCAGTCTAACAAGGAGGAGACGTTAAGTCAACACCATTCTTTTCTTTTGCTTTTTTTCCAATCCTTTTGTTAATCCACCCCATGGTGTAATCGGCGCCAACAACTGCTGCACGCCATCCCCAGCAGGTAAATGCAGGTTTGTTTTTTATCACATAATACAAAGACCTTCCAACGAGATTAGCCGAGATTGCCGCTGCGTCCCAAAAAGTTACCTGCTCTCCTCCAGAAAAAAAACCGTTCAACCAAGAATTCCTCACTTGCTCGCCAAATTCAGCGGAGAGGTAAGAAAGTCCAAAAATAGCCGCTGCTTCTGCTGTACTGACCGCTATGTTTGCCTTGAAAGCGCTGTTTTTTGGAAGGCCATATTTTTTTTCAAAAGCTTCCTGCCTTTTTGGCCTCTGCGAGCCTTCATAAATTCCGGCCCAGCAGTAAAGAATTGTTCTTTCTTTTGCAGATAGTTTTTCAATTATTTCTTTTTGATTTTCCTGTGTTTTGCCTCCTAATTCACCAAGAATTTGTTTAACGTAAGCCGTAAATTTACTGTCTTTTACTTTTGTTTCTAAACTCATCTAAAACTAAACTTAACCGCAATATATCAACTTTTCCATTGACTGTCTGCAGAAACAAACAAAAGAAAACTACTCGTCGTCATCGTCAGGTTCGTCTTTAGAACCTTTTTCTTTCATTTTTTTAGTAATTCCGATTTTCTTGTGACATTTTGCACATTCAAAAACATAAGCTTTCATTCCGTCAAATGATTTTAATTTGTAAGCGGTTGTTGCTTCTCCTTCATTTCCACAGAAAGGACAAGTATATTGAACATTCATCACTAATTTTTCTTGGTGTGCTGCTTTTTCTTCGGAATAACCGCAGGAATCACAAACATATTCTGTTGCTCTTATTTTTGGTCTTCCTGTTTTTTCATCCTTTGGTTTTCCCATAACTCCTTTCTTGCATTTTGGGCACTGCATCTTGAAAACCCAAGCAGTAACTCTTCCTTTTTCCCCAATTGTTCTTCTGGAAAAGTACAAACATTCGTCCATTGAGTTAGGAAACTTTAACACCATAACAAGAAGTTAAAGAACTGGTTTTATAAAGGTTATGATGCTACATTATTCTATGTCAGATACTTATTACGACAAAATTTCTTCTGGTTATGATGAGCTTCATGAACAGGAACAATTGAAAAAGCTATCAATAATCAAAAAAGAACTGCAAATAACAAAAACAACAAATCTTCTTGATGTTGGATGCGGAACAGGAATAAGCTCCCATTTTGACTGCTATGTAACGGGCATTGATTCTAGCGAAGGACTTCTTGAAATTGCAAGAAGAAAATTTACTGATAAAGATTTTGTAAAAGCAGATGCAGAAAAAATTCCTTTTCAGAATAATTCTTTTGATATTGTTGTTTCTTTGACAGCAATTCAAAATTTTAACGACATTGAAAAAGGATTGAATGAAATAAAAAGAGTTGGAAAAGAAAAATTTGCATTAAGTTTTTTGAAAAAGTCTTCTAAAGCTATGGAAATTGAAGACAAAATAAACAAAATATTCAAGGAATTCAAAATTAAAAGAATTGAAGAAGAGAAAGATGTTATTTTTGTGATTGAAAACTAGCAATGCTCGAACTGGGCCGAACACCTCCCACTTGATTTTTATCAGTTTGATGTTTTGAATTAATGCAATTTCAAAAAATTAAGGAAGTGCTGGGAAGTATTCTGATTTCGAATTTAGTACTAAGCCGTCAATAAATTTATAAACAAATCACCCCAAATAACACATATGAAAAAGGTGTTGGGCTTTTACAGGACTTTCTTTCAGACTTTGAACCCAGGCAATTATGAGGGATTTGCTGAAAGCAAAGTCAAAAACTCATTCAAGTATTATCTTTCACTGGTATTAAATGCTCTTGTAATTTTTGCAATCCTTGTTCTGCCTGCGATTTGCGGACTCCATGACACATTGCAGTCGAAACTAGATAATGTAAACACATTCGAGGTCACAACAGATTTTTCAACAAAAGCTCCAGTAATGTTCCCAGAAAAAAACCCAGTTCTAATAATTAATTATGCGAATGAAACTCCAAAAGAAACAGCGAACATAATTCTGCACAACAACGTATTTTACATAGGAGCAATTTTCAAGAACATTGAATACAATATCGCCGGATTTGGGGATGTGAAAGCAAACAAAGCTCCGCTCTCCGCGTTCATAACAGCAATAATTATTCTCATGCTTCCGACAGTGGTAATTTTATTCTGGCTGTATTTGCTTTTCAAATACTTTGCATTCGTTTTGCTCTCAACAATACTCATGGCTCTTGCTTCTCCTATGTTCGGCTACAGAACT
>JAFGRQ010000042.1 GCA_016935155.1 Candidatus Woesearchaeota archaeon | reverse complement strand
TTTGCCAAAGCAAAAGACGCTAACAGAGTTAGCTTTCCTTGCCCCTCCAAGTGTTCGGGGTCATCTAATGTGATTAGTTACAATTGCTTCGTCGGCGGACTCTACTGAACCTTTATAAAGCCTTATTAGTAAAATATAAATACTCACTTACACACTTACTTACTATGACAGAAACAATAACTATACCAAAACAAGAATACGAACAAATGAAAACAGAATTAAAAGTCTTAAGACATACAAAGCTATATGAACGACTTCTTCAATTTGAAGAAAATATCTTAAAAGCAAAATTTACAAGAAGCGATTTAGGATTTTGAAAGTCTTTTTCTCAACATATTTATCGTTCTATTTTGTTTTTCAGGACTTGTTTTCATTTCAAATTCAAATATTTTTATTTCATTTATAGTTTTTGATGGAACATAATATAGCCGTATCGGAGGATGTTTAGCTTTTATTTCATAAATGAATAATTGTGAATCAATAAGTTCACCCGCATTTGGACCAATTAATTCTAATTTATCAAACATTTTTATTAAAATTTCTTTGATATTTCCATTTTTTGCAGCTTTCTTTAGCTGTTTTACAATTACCTCATCAAAAACTAAGACATAGTTCTTTTCCATAATTTTATTGTATTGTTTAAGGCTTTATAAATATTGATTTTCCGCCGACGAAGCAACTCGAACCTTTGGTTCGCCCTTCCAAGTGTTCAGGGGTAACTAACACAGATTAGATAAAATTATTACTCGGAGCCTTTTTAAACCGAAAACATTATATACGTTAATCATTAAATGAAAATCTATGGAAATCACAATTTTTTTCGCAAGACTTTGGGGAAGTTTCTTCATTGTCTTTGGCTCTTTGTTTATTATTACCCGACAGTTGGGCAGAACTATAGAGATGACTGATGATAAAGCATTTGTCATATCTACAGGCTACATTACATTTCTAATGGGATTGGTAACTATAATTCTGCATAATGTCTGGGTAGCAAGTTGGGAAGTAGCAATTACAATTTTGGGATGGTCAACATTACTGAAAGGTATCTCAAAAATTGGATTTCCTGAAATGATTCATAAACAAGCTCAAAGATTCAAGAAGAAACAATGGCTAAGTGCTCTCTTCTTAATTCTACTCGGTGCATGGCTAATGTGGATGAGTTTTATTTAATCAAGTAAAAAAGGCTCCTGCGTCATACTGTCGGTCGCTTCGCTCCCTCGTTCGCCTTGCAGGCTCACCACATAACAGCGATTAGTTTCAATAAGCGGGCGAGCTAAAATCTAGTCAGATCAAAGATTTGAATAATCAATAAAGAATCAGAAATCAGATGCGAGGATGCATGTTGCCGAGAACTACGCAGTTAGGCCCGGCTACGGCTGATTTTATTTTTTCTTCCAGAGCAGGAATTATTTTTTCTCTTTGAATTGCCGGCCGAAAGTCATCTTTTGGTTCGTATGCCGAAGAAGCGGAGATGGTGTCTAAACTAATCGTTATGTTTCTGTGAGCCATTGATTTTCCCAGAAATTCAACTTCCTCTCCTCTTTCGCTTTGTATTTTGAAATACCCTTCGAGTCCGGGCAGGAGCTCGATAGGTTTTTCAAAAAGAGGATACAGCTTATCGCTGAAATATTTCATGCTTTCATGTGCTTTTCCCGCATACAGAAAATCAAAATGAAATAAGTTTTCTTGCATGAGACACAGAGACGAAACTAATATTTAAACGTTGTGCCGTGTTCCTGAGATTCACTCTTCCGCCTTCATACGGCCAGTTACATTTTTAAACCTTCAAAATTCATCAATTTCATGTCCAAACTAATCGCTCAAGGAGCAGAAGCAAAAATTTACAAGAATAAATCTTCAATTCTGAAAGACAGATTCCTAAAAACATATCGTCATCCAGAGCTAGATAGAAGATTACGAAAATCAAGAACAAAAAGAGAAGCAAAAGTTATGCTAAAAGTCAAAGAAATAATTCCAACATCAAAATATATTTCTCATGATGAAGATGAAATGAATATTGAGATGGAATACCTTCCTGGAGATGTTTTGAAGAATGTTTTTGAAAAAAATTATAAAACTCATGCAAAAGTTTTAGGAAAAAATATTGCATTATTGCACAAGCACGGAATCATTCATGGAGATTTAACAACAAGCAACATGATTGTAAACAAAGAAATCCATGTAATAGACTTCGGTTTGTCTTTTTTCTCAGACGATGCAGAAGACATGGCAGTTGATTTGCATCTTCTAAAACAAGCGCTAGAAAGCAAACATTACGAAGTTTTCGAAAGTGCATTTGATATCATAAAAAAAGAATATTCCAAACATAATCCAAAAGCAAAAGAAATCATAGAGCGTTTAAAAATCGTAGAAAAAAGAGGAAGGTATAAACAGCAGCATTAAGACATTCTTCCTTCTTTCAAGTATTTTGCTAAATACTCATCATCGTCAAGAGGAGGTTCTTCTGCAGCAAAAGGCACAAAACCAACCCCTTTCGGTCTTATGAAGCCAACAGCAACATCATAACCATCGCTGTTCCCTGTTAACGATTTTTCATAAGGTATGTTGATTACTCTTCCGTCAACGAAATATGTTATTTCCCATTTTCCTGTATCAGAAAAAGTGCAAGCTCCTGCTTTAAGCATTTCTCTCAAATCAAAAGAACTAATGTGTTCAGGAATGCTTGTCGTTTGATGAGGTTTAACTCCATCAACCATTCCTTCTAAGTCCAGAACTGCTTCCATAGCCTACTTCCTCTTTTATTGGGTGATATTTTCGTAGTAATGTCCCTTTTTATGCTTTGTGAATGATTTATCGCTATTTCTTTCACTATGGAAAGTAATTAAATTTATATACTTTAAGCATTACGAAAGCATTACGATGGTAATGGAAACAATACAAATAAGGCTTACTGAAGAACAAATCGAGGTTTTGCAGTCCTTAGTTTCCTCTGGAATCTATCCTAGCAAGTCTGAAGCGGTCAGAGATGCTGTTAGGAAGTATATTAGGGCGTATGAGACTGGAATTCAGGAAAATATCGAAACTGCCCAAAAACAAGTGGAAACAGAAATTGTCAAGGTAATTGAGGAAGAAAGAAAAGAGTACCAGAAGGTAAAAGGAACAATTGATTTCTATCCAGAAGAAAAAGCAATGCGAGATCTTTTATTCAGTTCATTGCGAAATACTGCAAAAAAATTCAATTTTAAAGAAATAGAAACCCCTGCGTTTGAAACTCTTGAATTGTTAACTGCAAAATCTGGAGAAGAAATCAAAGCACAGATATTTACTTTAGAAAAAAGAAGTACAGAACAATTGGGGCTTAGATTTGATTTTACAGTTCCCGCTGCAAGAATGTTTGTGCAAAAACAAAAAGAATTACCGAAGCCAGTAAAGTGGTTTGTAATAGACAAAGCATGGCGATATGAAGCTCCGCAGAAGGGCAGATTAAGAGAGTTTTATCAATTTAGTTGCGAATTGTTAGGTTCTGACAAGCCAGAAGCAGATGCAGAAGTCATCCGCATGGCGATAGAACTTTACAAAAGTATGGGATTGACCGAAAAAGATTTTTATGTTCGCTTAAACAATCGTAAACTGCTCGTAAGTCTTTTATCAAATATACCTCAGGAAAAAATAAATTCTGTTCTTCGTGTCGTTGACAAAGTCGAGAAACTTTCTGAAAAAGAATTTTCAGACGAATTAAAGCAGTTGTCTTTGAATGAAAAGCAAATAAAAAATATACAAAATATCACGCTTCTAAAAGGAAAACCGAGCGAGATTATTCAGAAGATATCTCTTGAATCAGAAGCTACTAAAACGGCCGTTGACGAAATGACAAAAATAATTGACGGATTAGATGGTTATGAAGATTTCATTACGCTTGACCTTTCATTGGTCAGAGGCCAAGACTACTACACCGGTACTGTCTTTGAATTCTTTGACAGAGAAGAAAAATACAGAGCAATTGGCGGAGGAGGTCGTTACGATAATTTAATAGAACTTTTCAAGGGAGAACCATGTCCTGCTACGGGATTCGGCATTGGTCTCGTTCCAACAATGCTTTTATTGGAAGAAAAAGGATTGATGCCAAAACTAGAATTAAGGCCCGACTACTATGTTGCTTATTTTCCAAATGTTAAAAAAGAGGCGTTAGAATTGGTAAAAAAACTAAGAAAAAACAACATTGTCGAAACAGATTTAATGCAAAGGAAGTTCGGAAAGCAAATGGAATATGCTAATTCAATAAAAGCCAAGAAACTGATTGTTATCGGTGAAAATGAAGTAAAGGAAAGAAATATAAAGATAAAGGACATGAATACAGGTATAGAAACAGAAAAGAAATGGAATGAGGTGCAATGATGTTTGAAGTGTTAGAATCAATGTATGGGCCGTTTGCAAGTTCTATGGGTGTTGATTTGCCTTTAGCGATTGGAATCGTGGCTGCAGTTTCTTTGTGGGATGTTGTATGGAAATTCCTTGGAATGTGGAGAGCTGCAAAAAATAACAGCGTTCCTTGGTTTATCTGCCTTGGAATATTCAACACAGTCGGAATACTGCCAATACTTTACCTGTATGTATTTTCTAAAAATAAATCAAAGAGGAAAAAATGAGCAGACCAACACAAAACGAGAAATCATGGGTTCAGTCAATGCTTGAGAAATCTCAAAAGAAAGATGAAGCTCCAAAACCAAGTGCAAAGAATGATGTTGACGTGAAGGAAGTAGAAGACCTTTACAAAAGCATTCAAAGACGAATTCAAAGAGGAGAATCAAGATAGTTCTCTTTTTTATTTAGTTAATATCTCGCATCCTTCTTTCGTAACTAAAATAGTATGTTCTGACTGAGAAACAAGTCCCTTCTTGACTTCAATCAATGGAGGATATGTATGAATCATTTCAAGCTGATTCATTTCTTTCAGTGCAAAGTTAGCTTTCAAGGGAGTTATTTTCTGAGCCAGCCACCTTGAAGATGTTGGAAGCCCTTTTCTTTCTTCCATATATTTCAAGGCCTCCCTTGTCACCAAGCTTCTGACTGGCTTTTTCTGAACCAATGCGAATATTTCTGCATTGTTTCCTTCATGAATTAGTCCGTCTCCGGTTGTGGCAAAGGGTTCAATTGCGATAATCATTCCCTCTTTCAATGTTTCATTGCTTCCGTCATCATGATTTGGAATTGTAGTTCCTGCATGAATTGTGTAGGGTTCTAATGAATGTCCAGATAAATTTCTTATTGGTTGGAATCCATAGCTTATTATTGTTTTTTCAATTACTTTTCCAATTTCTCTTAATTTTATTCCTGGTTTTATAATTTCAATTGCTTTATCTCTTGCATCTTTGCTTGCTTTGACCAAGTCAGAATGTTTTCCAGTTAAATCAACAGTTAAAGCGTTGTCTCCAATTGCGCCGTTTATTTCCGCTCCAACATCTAATTTAACCAAATCGTTTTCTGTGAATTTTCTTTCTTCGATAGAGTAAGGAACATCATGAGCTGCCGTTGCGTTGATTGAGATATTAACAGGGAACGCCAGGTTTGCTCCGAGTTCTTTTAGTTTCTTTTCAACAGAATCAGAGATGTCAGAATATTTTACTCCTACTTTGATTAAAGAAGCTCCATATATAAGTGCTTCATGAGCTGCATGTCCTGCTTTATGCCAATCTTCGAGTGATGTCATAGAATTGAGAATTAGTGATTCTTTTTAATAGTTTTGCTTCTGAATGTGCGTCTGTATTCCTCTTCCTGCTTTTTCATTCTTTCATCATATTCTTTGGAGCAATATCCTCTTAAATAAAGAAAATGAATTGCTTCACTGTAAGCTTGATGTGGTCGTGTTTCATTGATTTCTTTCAAGTAATTTATCACTTCAGATTTATGTCCGACAGAAAGCTTCATTCCAGAAGCAAATTCGAGACGTTCAAATAAATCCGGAAGTATTTTTTCCAGAGACTGCATTTTAATTCCTCGAGACGCTAAATGTGTGTGTTGGTTTTTTTCCAAGCAAAGCATCAACAAATCCTTCAGTTTCTCTTTTCAAGTACCTTTTCATGTATTCCTTTCCAAAACTCATTCTTCTGTTTATTTTGTTGATTGCTTCTTCTGTAATTTCTTCAAGAACAATAGGATTTTCTTCTTCCCCTTCCGTGATTGATAACGCGTTTGACACGCTGTGATTATTGTGACGGCAGTATTTGCTCAAATTGTCAAGATATCTGTCTGCAAATGTTTTTATTCTTTTTTTCCTGGCTAACCCTTTGCACGTCAAATCAATAAAGTTTCGTTGGGCAAGTAAATCATCATATTTGTCATTCAATTCTTCAAGAGATATGTTGTATTTAATGGCAACTTCAAGCAGCTTGGTAAGTCTTTCATTTGTGTCTGGCTTGTTGCCGGCAGTTATCTTCACTGCTGCCTCGGCCAGTCTGTCAAGCATTATTTTTTGATATTCTTCTTCGTTCATTTTGGACCTTCGTTCGGAAAGTATTTTTCAATTTCTTTATTCAATGTTAGCTGAAGCTCTTCTTCGCTTATTCCCATTTCAGCTGCTTTTTGAGTGTATTCCTTTAAAATAAAATCAAGCCTTCTGTCTTGGATTCCTTTTGACTTTTTTTCATGAACAGCAACTGCTACTGCGGTACGTTCTGCAAGCGTTGTTTGTCTGGGTGTTCTAAGAGTAACGTGATTTGGTAAATACTTAACAACGTCATCATAGTACAAATCTACAAATAACGAACGGATTGCATCATCAGCCATTTTAGTAAATAATCCCCACAAGTATTCCTTTTATCTGCGAAAATCTTATTTTTGCCGGGTCTTGTATTGGATTATTATCTCCTCTTGCTATAAAATATGCTCCTTTTTCATCTGTTCCTTTTTCAATAACTCTGTGGATTATGACATCATTTCCTAATTCATATGAGATTATATCTCCAACATCAATTTCATCTTCTGAGTTTGGTTTTATTTCAATTCCGTTTGCTCCTTCATCCAAGAATGGATCCATTGAATTTGAATCTGCGAATTTAGACCAGATTGCATTCTTTATATCAAGTTCAATTTTATCGTTGAAAACTTTTATTTGATTTTCCTGAATATGGTCTCCAGGAGAGTTTCTTTCAATTCCAGTACCTTGTGCAAATACTGTAACAGTATCAGAAATACTCTCCAATGGATTTGACATTACATCTAGTGGCTTTTCTGAAGTTACTTTTCCAACTTCATAAACCAAGCTAGTAGAAAGCGCTCCCAGCGCAAATACAAGCACGAACAGTGTGGCAATTCTGTAGTCCATCTTTTCATGCTAAACACCCGTATTTTGGATATTATTACAGCTATATAAATGTTGTGATTTTGTTGTCCCTCTAACGTAGTAACAAAGAGAAAGGTTTATATATGTGTGGTACTCAGGAAAGGGTATGGTGTCAAAAGCAGAAAAAAGACAGATGGTTTCTTATGTAGTTCACCAGTTGGAAGAATCAAGTCTTTACGCTGTTGAAAATGTAGAAGAAGACAGAGTCATTGTATCCACAAAAACAGCAGTTATTCCACAAAAAATCAAGGTTCTAGCCATTCACAGCAAAATAGGAAGAAAGGAGCTTGAAGCTCATCAGAACCAGGCAATAAGGGACAGAGAATTGGTCGCTCCAATATTTTACAAAGACGGAAAAGATTTTTTCGTGCTTCTTGCTGATGTCGAAGCAATGAGGTCTGAAAAATCATTAAAAAAGTATTCTCCTCATGAGATTCATCAAATGACAAGTTTAAGAGGGCTTGAAAAAGATGTTTTTGATTTTACAAAACCAACATTGACATATTACCAGCCAAAAACAGAAAGACTTGAAGAAGGAGTTCGTACTTTTGACATGAATGAAGTTCATCTTGACTATTCTCATTTGAGACCGGGTGATCAGGGATATGATTTCGCAAGAAACGGGGGCTCAGAAAAATACAAGCTTCCCGCCGAAATTCAAGCAACAATTGATTCAAAACTAATCATTGAACCAACCAGAGGAAGTTTTGCCAGAATAAAAAAGCAATAATTATCTCAATTTAGTAGCAAAATGAAAACGACTACAAATAGCCAAGAACTGGAACAATTCAAACAAAGAACATTGGACGAATTCTTCACTGAAGAAGCAAAAGCAAAACTTTCTTCTGTTCTTATTATGCCCCATGACGGCCGCCGAGAATATTATAACGGAGTAGCTTTTAAAAAAGGACTATTAACTCTTTTAGAAACAGGTCATTTTGGTC
>JAFGRQ010000041.1 GCA_016935155.1 Candidatus Woesearchaeota archaeon | reverse complement strand
TCATTCTCCGCATAACGAACCCGGTTATTATGCCATAGAAGCAACACCAAATGTAGGAATTCTTAAATCTCCTTTGAAGTTTGATTTGAAAGAAGGATTGATAATTCCTGCTGAAAACGAACAATACGTAAGTAAAAGGTCAAGAGGATTTTCGCGCGAGTTCTGGGAAATCAACAAAGGAAACATGAGATTTCATTGTTTTGAGTTGATGAGCCTCGATCACAAGCTTCATGCAGGTTTAACTTCTGCAGATCCGAGTGGTGGATTAAGTCTTTATTTTGGAAACAAAGCTGTTGAAGAACAGTTCAAAAAAGATCCTGATGCAGAACGTTACCGCAGAATGCTTGGAGACGAATTAATAGAAAAATTAGCTAAAACTCGCAAAAAACCAGAATTTATCGATGGGTCTTATGCACGTGCATTGCAAATTCTCGGTGCAAAAGAAATTCCTGCCGATTTCAAAGAAGCATACGTAAAGGAAATGCTTCCTAAAGCACAATCAATGCTTTTAGATTTACAAGGTCATGCAGTCGAGAGAGCAACATTGCTGAAAAAAATAGACGATACGAGAAAATCAGCAAAAGACGGAAAGATTACAGAAACTAATTTTGATTATACTCACTCTTACTCAGTTCCTGTTGAAGAACATTTGGCTCCAACAAAGCGAGCAGTCGCAGAAGTTGAAGGAAAAATAAAATCTTCTTTAGAAGATGTTGCAAGACTTGGGATCCCTCAATTCGATTTAGTTATTCAGCAAGGCCTCCAAGGTGCTCCTTTTGATTTAAGCAAAGAACTTTATTTGATGTGCGAACAATTTGGCGTTGATCCAAAAGGAATAGAAATTAAACGTTCTTAAAAATTAAAATGTGGGTGGCAGGATTCGAACCTGCGAAGGCACTAAGCCAACAGCTTTCTTACAGAGTTTTATCATCGCCTTTCGGCTCAACCCTCAAATGACTTGAGGCTGTCACGTTTGACCGCTTCGCTACGCCCACACAAGGTCAAATGACAATTTAATCAGATTAGAGATTGTATTTAAAGGTTACTGGGAAGTTAGCATCGCTCATGATTTGCTGGAATTATATCACAAATCGTTGCAGTCCCGTAGGGACCGTCCCCTGCAACTCTTTTTATTGTTTAGAACATATTATTCGCCACTGATGCTAACTTCCTAGAAATTTACAAAACATTCAACTTGGCTTCAATGTCAGCCAATTCTTCTTCAATCTTTTTAACTTCTCTTGGAGCTTTAGGAAGTTCTTCCTTCGCTATTGCTGATCTTTTAGTCACAACATTTGCTTTTGGAAGCATTCTTTTTATTTCCTGGATTTCTGCCTTTATGCTTTCTGCAGTTTTCTTGAAGTGTTCAATTAAGTGAGTTCTTTGTTTTCTTATTTCCTTGAATTTTTCATATCCCTGAAGAATCCTCAAAATATCTCTCGTCCCTTCAAGAACTTCTTTTCTTGTTTCTCTTGGATTTTCTATTTTTATGAAGTATTCTTCTTTTTCTTTCTTCATTTTACTCCTGGCTTAACTTTGTTTCAACTGAATTCAGTTTTGCTTCAACAGCATCCAAATCTGCGGACCATTTCTGCACTGCAGAATCTTCGTCTGCTTTCAAGCTGTTTATTTTATCCAACGTCATCTTGGCTTCGTTCAATTTTCTTCTTATTACAGAAATAGCTGTAACAACCGTATCGAACTTATCAACCTTGATGAATGTTGATTTTTCTTTTTCGTCCATTTTCATCCTCCAAATAATGTTTGGTCTATTAACATGAATTTTTTGCTTACTTCTTCCAAATTATTCTGTAATGCATCTATTTTTTCATATCTTTCTGTTTTTGTTTCGATTACACTGTCAATTTCGTCATCTATGTTTTCGAAATCTGCAGAAATAT
This sequence comes from Candidatus Woesearchaeota archaeon, assembly GCA_016935155.1. Taxonomy (GTDB): domain Archaea; phylum Nanobdellota; class Nanobdellia; order Woesearchaeales; family UBA10107; genus UBA10107. Next base: position 5,779 of record JAFGRQ010000041.1, on the reverse strand, counting down.
CAACTAATCCCGTAAGAATTTCCTTATGAGTTTCAGTTTTTATGAAAACATTGTTTCCTCTTTGCCGTAATGTTGGACTGACAGGTTCTGTTTCAACAGGAACTTCTGTAACTTCTGTTTCTTTTTCAGGAACCTTTATTGCCGGCTCCTCTAAGGGGGGAAGTTCAGAAGGAATTTCTTTGTTGATAAGCTCTTCATCGTTTATTCCCATTCCAGAACGAGGTTTTGGTGGGTTTAACGGCGGTAAATTAAGTTCGCCAGCGTCTTTTTTCTTAAATGGCCACATTGTTACCCCCTATTAAGTACGTCATTTAAAAGCTTATAAAAGGTTTTGTGAGTATTGAAAGATAGTGAAAACACATTAGAAAAGGTTTATTTATTCTGACTTGAAGATTTTGTCTATGAAAGTAAAAACAATCAGCGTCATTTTGGTTTTAATTGTTTTTATTTCTCTTTATTGGTTTACTGGAATATTTCAAGCAAACAAAATAGATGATAAAGATTTGAAGAAGTGGAATTTCTCAAATGGAGTCATTATTGGAGCTGAAGAGTTCAAAGTAAATGGTTCAACTGAGTATTGCTGGTTGTTGATTCATGGCTACGTTGGAACGCCCGCTGAAATGAAAAAACTAGCAGAAAGAATAAGTTTCGAGTTTAATGACACCATTCATGCTCCAAGATTGTCTGGAAACGGAGAAGTTCCAAGCGCTTTATTAAATAAAACAATCGATATTTGGTATGGAGAAGTTTCAGAAGATTTTGATGAAATGAAAAAATCATGCAAACATGTTAATGTTTTAGGTTCTTCTTTTGGCGGTACATTGTCATTAAGACTTGCAGAAGAAAATGATTTTGATAATTTATATTTGCTTAATACATTCTTAGTTTCAAAGTACGAACCATTGTTTATTTTCTCAGAAATCCTCGGTTATGGAAAGAATTCATTATTACAAACCATAAATGATCCGGAAGGAAGGAAAAATTTCATAACAAACAAAGCAATGCCTTTTGTTCCTGTTAAAAAATCTTTGTCTTTCATAAAGATTACAAGGGAGAATTTAGATAAAATCACTGAAAGTGCGGCGGTTTTCCATTCAAAAAGAGATATAACCGCAGATTATCAAAGCAGTGAAAAAATTTACAGTGAAATAAGCAGTAAAATAAAAGAAATTAATTTATACAAAAAATCAAGCCACATTTTGCTGCTAGATTACGATAAAGAAGACATAATCAATAAAATAATTGAATTCGAAAAGCAGAATCGTTAAAAAGACAATTTCACTCTTTGCAGTTTCTTTGTTTTTTGTTATTTCGTCTTATGCAATTATCTTCAATGAAATAATGTATGATCCAATTGGTTCAGATACAGGCAATGAGTGGGTTGAAATTTACAACAATGAAAATGCATCTGCCAATTTAACAGGATGGAAATTCACAGAAGGAGGAACAAATCACAATCTGGCTTTTTTTGAAAACAATTTTTTACTGCCGCCGAACGAATATGCAGTAATTGTTTCAGACAATGAGTCATTTCTTTCAGCACATCCAAATTTTTCTGCGATGTTGATTAAAAGTGCATTTTCTCTGTCAAACACGGGAGAAAATCTTGTTTTAAAAAACAAAGCAAATGAAATTCAGGACAACGCAACATATTCTTCATTGATCGGAGGAAGCGGCAACGGGATGAGTATAGGAAAACACATGCTGACATGGAATGAAACAAGGCCAACACCAGGATATGAAAATATCGTTCCTGATTTTTGCGACTGGAAAGTTTCTATAATTTCTGGCTGGGCTTACAATGATACCTCAAACTTTAAAATATATACAGAACTCATCAGAGGAGGACCGGTAAACGTCACAATCACAAAGTGGGTCGAAGATTTAGAAGGGAACACAATAAAAACGTATACCAACAGCACTGTCAAGATTTCAACGCACAACACGCTGACTTACAGCCCGAATTTTGCATCCGGAGCGTATTTGATAAGGGCTTCTATTTTTCCTTCCTGCGAAGATGTCGATTTGGAAAATAATTTTGCAGAAAAAATGATTTTTGTAAAAGAGGAAGAAAAAGAGAATGTTTCTGTTGCGGAAGAAGCCAAGGAGAAAGAATCTTCAATTACAATTGATGAAATTTACGATCTGGGCAGCGATGACAAGGCCCAGTTTGGGCAAATAATAAGAACAAAGGTAACTGCATACCGCGGAGACACAGGAAAATATTCCGTCTCTGTTCGCATTGAAGGAGATCAAAAAGTTTCAAAGGATTTCAAGTTTAATGTACCGGAAAAATATACCAAGATTTCATTGACAATTCCTCTTCAAATAATGCCAAATTGCAAAGGGAGTTTCAAGAACGGAAATTATGAAATAATTGCAGAAGGTTTGGGGGCAAGGGATGAGCAGAAGATAAAAATATTCAATAATACAAAAGATGCATGCATTGTAGTAAAAGAAACTGTAGAAAAAATAATAACTAAAACGGCGGCTAAAGAAGCTTCGGGCAGTGAAGAATCGTCGGAAAGCGCATCAAAATCAGCATTCAATTATGCAAAACCTTATGCAGTTTCAACAATCGTGTTTGAATCGAGTCAAAAGAAAGCGGAAGAACTTGTGCCATATCTTGCTGCATCTCTAATGACAATAACTGCTGTGTTTATGTTTTTCTCAAAAATACCTGTTTAAACCCATAGCAACCTTTTTAAATAAACCAAGCAGTTGTAATTCCATGGGGTTGTTTGGATTAGGAAAGAAAAAAAAGGCGAAAAAAGAGCCAAAGAAAGAGGTTAAAGAAGAGTTTGAATTAGGCTCAGAAGGCGTGAAGTTTGTTGCCATAATCGAGCTTCTCGGTTCGCCTAAAAAATATGTTTCTGACACGCTGAAGTCATATGTTGAGGCAATAAAGAAAAATCCGGATTTTTATATACTTTCTTCAAAAATATCAACACCGAAGAAAGCAGAAAAAGACGAGAAAGATCCTCAGTCAAAAGACATAAAGACAGATTTGTTTGCAGCATTTGTTGAACTTGAAGTTGCAACAAAAAGGAAGGCAAAATTATTCGATTTCTGCTTCAATTACATGCCTTCTTCAATTGAAGTTGTTGAGCCGATGAACATAACTTATTCTGCAAATGAAATGTCGAAATATTTAACAGATATCCAGGGAACTCTGCATCATGTGGATTTTACACTGAAGCAGGTAAATGCAGCAAATCAAATATTGAATCAAAGAAATCAAAACATATCAAGGAACATGATTCAGATGCTCCAAAACAACATAATTCTTTCATTAAAAGAAAAAAACAACAAGAGCTTAGATGATTTGGCAAAGAATACAGGAGTTCCTCCAGACCAATTAAAACCCTTTTTGGATAAAATGGTCGCAGCAGGAGAAATAAAGCTGGACAAGGAAAAATATTCTTTGGTGAAAAAATGACAGAAATAATGAAAAAAGCCGAGGCAATTCTGTTTGCGATAGGCAGAGCCGTCTCTGAGCAGGAAATTTCAGAGCTGACAAAAGAAAGCAAGAGCGATGTTCATGAAGCTTTGATAAAACTGAAGCAGCAGTATATGGAAAGGGAGTCTCCGTTGATGATTATTGAAGAAGGAGATTCATGGAAATTAAATGTTCATGAAAAATACATCAACGTAGTTCACCAAATCACTCCGCATACAGAATTAGGAAGATCGATGCTTGAAACATTGGCAGTCATTGCATGGAAACAGCCAGCAACTCAGTCAGAAATTGTAAAAATAAGAACAACAAAAGCTTACGAGCACATTGCCGAGCTTGAAAAAATGGGCTACATCGCGAAACACAAGCACGGAAGAACATATTTGATTAAAGTTACGGGAAAATTCTATGATTATTTCGATTTGCCCGGAGAACATGCTGTGAAAGAAATGTTCAAGGACATCAAAGATGTTGAGGAAGCGCAGACAAAATTGGAAATGCCGGAGAAAATTAATGGGTTGCCTGTTTTTGAAGTTCCCGAAGAGGAAATAACGCAGGAAGTCGGTGAATTAGAAGAACCAGAGAAACATTTGTTTACTGAAGAACTAGAAGAGAAAGAAGAGAAAAAAGAATCAGTCGAATCTTTTATCGAAGAAAATCAGCCAAAACCAGCTCCTCAAGAAATTGAAGAAGGATTAGTTGAAGAAAGTGAAGAAGTCGAAAAAGAGAATAAGAAAGAAACAGAAGAAAATAAAGAAGCAGAAGAACCAGAAGAGAAAGAAGTAGAGCCGGAAAAAAAGGAAGATGAACGAGAATTGGATTCTGAATTGGAAGAATTTGCAAAAGACAAGAAGAAAAAAGATTGAACGAGATAATTCCGAACATATTCTTGGATGATTGTTTACCCCACAGGACAACTCGACAGATTTTATTTAAACTTGAATGATTTTCTTTGTTTTATGACATTAATTCCAAGATTTGAATTTTTATTGCAATGTCCCAAATGCCATCACAGAATGAAATACGCAACAAATACTATTTTTTTATCAAATAAAAGAAAATCTTGTGTATATTGTGGAAAATCGTATAAAGCTAAAGAATGCGTTGTTTAATTGTTTATCACGTGTATTTTGGAAAATATATTTTATAGAATATAGATTATTCCTAACACTTATTTCCATATTGCAAATAATTCAAAATCTCAACCCCTCAAACCTTCGAAAACAACCTTTCCAAGCCGTATAAAGCCCATTCTAAATGACAAGTTTTATAAGCAAATTAAGTCTAAATCTTAATATAAAAATGCCAACAGAAGACATGCCAGAACCCGTCGATAATACGAAGATTATTGAGAGAGAAATAGAGGATGAAGTAACTCAATCCTACATGAGTTATGCGATGTCTGTAATAGTTGGAAGAGCATTGCCGGATGTAAGAGACGGCCTAAAACCAGTCCATAGAAGGATTCTTCATGCAATGAATGGGTTGGGCATGCATCACAATAAACCCTTCAAAAAGTCGGCCAGAATCGTCGGAGAAGTGATTGGTAAGTTTCATCCTCATGGCGATACTGCTGTTTATGAAACAATGGTCAGAATGGCTCAGCCATGGTCATTGAGATATCCTTTAATCGATGGGCAAGGAAACTTCGGAAACATTGACGGCGATTCAGCAGCAGCAATGAGGTATACCGAAGCAAGATTTGCAAAATTGGCTGAAGAAATGCTTGCAGATATCGAAAAAGAAACAGTGGATTTTGCCCCAAACTTTGACGGCTCAGAAACAGAACCAATTGTTCTTCCAAGCAGATTTCCTAATTTGTTGGTTAATGGTTCTTCAGGAATTGCAGTAGGAATGGCAACAAATATGCCTCCCCACAACATTTCAGAAACAGCAGATGCTGTAATTGCTTTAATCGACAATCCAAATGCAACAAATTTCGATTTAATGAAACATGTTAAAGCTCCGGATTTTCCAACAGGAGGAATTTTAATTGGTACAGCAGGAGCAAAAGCAGCTTACAATTCGGGAAGGGGTTCAGTAAAATTAAGAGCAAAAACAGAAGTTGAAGAGCATAAAGGAAAACAAAGAATAATTGTTACGGAAATTCCATACCAAGTAAACAAATCAAATTTGATTGAACAAATCGCAAACAATGTCAGGGATAAAATAATCCAAGGAATATCTGATTTGAGAGATGAATCTGACAGAGATGGACTGAGAATTGTAATTGAATTAAAAAAAGATGCAAATTCAGATGTTGTTTTGAATCAATTGTTCAAGCATTCAAGTTTGGAAACTTCTTTTGGAATAATTAATTTA
>JAFGRQ010000040.1 GCA_016935155.1 Candidatus Woesearchaeota archaeon | reverse complement strand
TTATCTTGAGTCTGAATTTGGGGTATAACGATGGTAAGAACACTCGCCAGTAAAGCAAAAACCAAAGTGAAGGAAAACCAAAAAACTTTATCTGCCTCTTTGAAATCTGCTTCTTTTTCTAATTTATAAAACTCCACCTCTATTTCTTTTCTATCCATTACCATTTCTTTTTCTCCATTTGAAAGTAATCGTCTTTCATTTTTGGTGCGTTTTTGAATATTCTTTTTCTGAATTCAGAAGAATCATCGCATAAATCAGAAGCAACTCTAACTTGTTTTTCTCTTTCAACTCCGAATTTATCAGAAACTTTGACTTTATCTAAAGCAACTATGAATTCATCCATTATTTTCTTTGCTTGGTTTAAGATTTCTTGTTGGTTCATTTTTTATTTTGCCGTCGCTCGGCTTTTGATGAATGATTGGCACAAATCGTTGAGGCCCCGTAAGGGACATCCCCCTCAACTCATTTTATTCTTATTTTGATTAAGCCTCGCAAAGGACGGCAAAATCATTTTCTTAACTTCAACTGCAATACTAAATCTTCCAATTTCTTCAAATCATACTTGATTCCGTCGTACTTCCTACGTAACTCACCATTTCTCAAATCAAACTGCGATAATTCCCAGTAAAGTTCAGTAACTAATTCTTTAACATTCAAAGCATTCTTGAAATCTCCTTCGATTGCTCCATTAATTGCATTACGTACCAACTCCCCACTTAAATCACAAATACCGAGCAAATAAGATTCAGCATCAACACCAACTTCTTTGTGTGTTGGAACTTTTCCTGTTTTGACATATTCATAATAGCAAATCGCTTCAACATATTCCTGCAAAGCAATTCTTCTGGAACCGGAATATTCCAATTCGGAATCTTCAGAACCCTTTATGATATTCTTAACTGCTTTTTTAATCTGAGCGACAGCAGAATCTGCTTCCTTCATTTCTTTTCTGTGAACTGAATAAATCACTTTTTTAGAAAGTCTGACAATCTCTCTTGACATTGCAATTATTTCTTCACGAACACCGTCAAAAGACTCCAATTCTTTTCTCATTTCTTCAAAATCCTTCTTGTTTATCATAAGAATTTCTAAACTGACGTTTTTTAAAAACCTATGGGTTGGCTAAAAGCCGTCTACAACCCCTTAAAGGCATTATTTCAACGAAAGCTTTAAATAGACCGTGGCCTAATTTAAAAGCATGGCAGACTCTGCTTTGAGAGGGACATTAGACTTCTTCACTAGACTTGGAGTTTATGATGTTGTGCTGCCTTTTCTGCTTATTTACGTAACTGTTTTCGCAATTCTTGAAAAAACGAAGCTATTTGGAACAGAAAAAGTTGGAAAAGAGGAATATCCAAGAAAAAACATAAACGCGATGACCGCTTTGGCTATTGCATTCATGGCAGTTGCATCAACAAAAATCGTTGAAGCAATAAATCAGGGAGCTGCAAAGATTGCCTTGCTTGTTTTGGTAATTGTGAGCTTTTTTATTTTGGTTGGGCTTTTCTTCGGGGGAGAGGAAGTAAAACTAGAAAAAGGATGGAGAAAATGGGGAATGATTTTTGTTTTAATTGGTGTTTTGTTGATATTCGCTAATGAAGTCGGCTGGCTTGAGCCTGCGTGGGATTATGTTTATGACAACTGGAGCGGCTCCGTTGTCGGCTCAATATTGCTGTTGATTTTCGTGATTTGGTTTGTAACTTACTTGGGAAGTCCTGAAAAAAAACTCGATGAGGAAAAGAAATAATGGCTTTGGAAGATGTGTTCTGGAGGCTCGAACAGATGGGTTTTACGGACGTATTCCTTCCTTTTATTTTAATTTACACTATTGTCTTTGCAATTTTGCAGAAGATTCAGCTTTTTGGAGAAGGAAAGAGCAGGAGATTCAATGCAATAATTTCCCTAGCATTGGCAATCGGAGTAATAATTCCTCACTCTCTGAATCAATATCCTCCTGGAACAGATGTTGTTGAAATTTTGAACTCGGCGCTTCCTAACATGTCTTTGTTGATTATCGCAATAGTTTTCATATTAATCATAATTGGAATGTTTGGCGGCCAGACAAAGTGGGGAGAAAACATGGTTGGCGGATTTGTGACTGTTCTTGCTTTGGCTGCTGTTGCAATAATTTTCGGAGGCGCAGCTGGATGGTGGGAGCCTAATGGGTGGCTTTCATTCCTTTCTGATCCGGATATACAAGCAGTTCTTCTCATTATCGCGGTATTTTGGATAATAATAAGCATGGTTACTAAAGAAGAGAAAGAAGACAAGGACGCATTCACAAGAATGGGAAGATTCTTCGGTGAAATGGAAAATGCTGCGGCAAAGACGGAAGAAAAGAAGGGAGGAAAGTAAATGGTAACATTCCTTGAAGGAAGTTTGCTGAGACCCTTTGACACTTTTTTTGCTTTTTTATTTATTTTAGTTGCAGTTTATGCCATATTAAATAAAACAAAAATATTCGGGGAAAATTCATTCACAAACGGAATTCTTGCAGGTGCTGTTGCCGTTTTGGCTGCAATGTCAAACACCGTAACAAAAACTGTTGCTTACGCAACACCTTGGCTTGTGTTCCTTTTGGTTATTGTCTTGTTCTTGATGCTAATCATGACTTTCCTTGGAGCGGACGAAAAATCATTCTTCCTCAACCCTTCAGACACGACAGCAGTTTCGATAATTGCTGCACTGGTAATCATCATTTTCATTCTTGCAGTTGGTGAAGTTAGAGAAGATGAGAGGCAGGAAGCGGCGGAATCGGGAGAAAACTCTGTTCTTTCATTCCCGACGAGGGTTGGAGAAACACTGAGAAGTCCTGTTGTAATTGGTTTGGTAATTACTCTCTTAATCGCCCTGTTTACCGTTCTGATGCTATCTGCAGTTCCGAAGAAATAATAACTATTTTCCTTTCATTTTCTGCGTTATTCTGGAAAGTTCATTCACATTCTCCATGAAGCCAGGAAGAATCTTCTTGAAAACCTGCTCAAGGGCTTTGATGTCCACAGAAACTTCTCTCATGACTGAATCAGAATCTGAAATCTTTCCCATAATTGCTTTTTGAAGGGACTCGAAGTCGGATTTTATTGTTTTAATCTGTTCTTCCGCAACACCAATTCGAAGTTCCATCGATGATTTCCAGTCAACAATCTTGTTTACGCTTTCGACCAAGTCATTCCACTTGTCTTCAATTATGGATTCAGCAATTTCTTCAACTTTGCTAGAATCGATGTGAGCATCCTGCTGCTGGTATTTGTATGACGGCTGCATTTCGACGTATTCTTGGGAATTTCCGTTCTCATATGCAGGAACAGTATCTGCCTGCGACAAAGCATCAAAAACCTGTGCATTTGTATATCCCAAATAAAGAAGCCTTTGAGCGATGTCATCATTGCTCATGTTCTGAGAACGCATCTTGTTGATTTGGTCAATCATTGCCTGGTCTGCCATATTAAGCATTTAGTGAGGGGGTGTTTAAAAAGGTTTTGATGAATTAAGTCAGCAATGTTGCATTAGAGACAAATTATTTAAACTTGGTCCTTTTAAAATAATCTATGCGTGGCTTCATTGTGTGGGGAAAATCAACCAAAGAAGAATTCGAAAGCAGAATAATACGCGATGCTTACCTAGACTATTCTAGAAGCAAACTTGAACTCAAACAAGAATTTAGAGCTATCAAAACAGTTAATGATGATGTTGATTTGCTGCTAAATATCCTCGAGAAAAGACCAAGGCATTCTCTTTTTGCCCGTCTTTTCAAAAAAGAACAAACAACAAATGAATTTATAAGAAAAATTCTTGATGAAGTTTCCCGCATTGAAATATCTACGATTGAGGCAAAAAAACATGCTGCAAAATTAGATAAATTGGTTAAAGAGGCTGGCATCAAATGTCAGAAATTTCTTTCAGAAGTTAAAGAAAAACATTCGAAAAGTGTTGTTTCAGATATACAATCATGGATTGATTTGTCTGAGCTAATCTCTTCTGATTACACGTTCTTTTCATCCACTTATGTCAGAATTGAAAAATTGTTGCAAGAATTCAAAACAGAAGTGATTTCAGGAACATATGATTTAAGTAAACGTGAACATGAACCCTATGTGAATAGCCCACCACCAACAAAGAGGCTTCAAATTGCAAGAGATATTGCCAAAACCATTCATCTTTTGGAAGAGAGAGTTGGATTTCTTTTGAGCTATGAACAAAGACTACGAAATTTGAAGAAAGTACTTAAAACATTGAAAAAAGACTGGAAGGAGTATGAGAAGACTCCTTTAAGACACCCCATGTATTAAAGGCATTATTTTTTCTTAACTGTTGCTTTCTCTAGCTCTGCTCTCGTTACAAAATTCATCGGCTCCCAATAAGAAAGATATTTCTGGAGAACTCCAACCTCTTCTTTTGTTGCTGAAAGCTTCAATTCCTTAACTAATAAAATCAATTTCTCTTTCATGTCTGCAATTTCTGATTTCAAATCCATTAGTTCAGAATTTATTATCTTTATCTCTCCAAATAATTTCTTGTCATTTGCAATCATATTTTGTTCAGTAACCTGCGCTTTCTTATGCATCGTAGAAAATCTGTCCTCGACCGTCTTCACGGACCTGCTTACATTATTGACTTGAGCAGCAACGTCAGCAATTATGTTCGGACTTGACTCTTCTTTTCCAAATATGTTCTTTTTCACTTCCTGTTTCGGCGGCTGAGGCATTTCTGGCATTTTTTCGAGTAAGCTTTATATATGCTCTATCACTTAAACTCATTTAAATAGACGAGATTATATAAGATTTTGTTGCTATAGAGTAGTAGTGCAAAAAAAGGGGTAGGGTGGCAGAGGAAAATAAGTACGACATAATACAGGAAGGAGAAGAGACAGTCCTTCATGTAAGTGCAGAAAATTGGCTTACAGTTCCCTCCCTAGAAGACGACCCGATTACAATGTCCAGAACAATGGACATGCTTGCTGAAGTCAACAACGCAACAAGAATTGTTTTTTCTCAAAAAAGAGATTACGAATACGATTTTCCGCAGACAAGAATGCTTGCTGAGATTGCCCTGCTCTACAACAAAATAATCAAGGAAAGAGATGTCATAAGCTACCAGCAGCTGGATATTGAAAGAGGGGAGAGATTTCTTGGAACGACATATGCAAAGCTAAAAAATATTCTTTTTACAACAATGAAGTCCGATCCTCTCGGATGCTACGTTGAACTCAACAGAATGCTGAGAGAAGAAAAAACCGCTCTTGAAAAATTTCAGGACATAAGAGCTGCTCCTTTTCAGCACAAACTCATCAAGGTTTTGATTTACATTCTTGGATTGATGGACAAAACAAGACTGATTTTGCTTGCAAAACCATATCTTCCGGGATACAAGGCGGGAACAAGGGACGTTTACAAAAAAATATTTTCTCCTGCAATAAAACCGGACTTTATGTATACAAAACTCATGGCGGCATATCCCATAGAAGGAGAAGAGCTTGACAGCTATTCTGTTGAAAATTCCGAAGTAACCATTTTCAAAACGCCAGATACAATCCAATATCTCTACCACCTAAACCCGCCGGAATTCAAATTGAGCGAAGAACAGTATGAACTTGTTGACATGGCAAGAAAAATAATGGCAGAGCACCAGCCGGGAAAAGAAGAATTTACGGATCCGGAAAGAATGAGGCAGGTCTTCTACAATGTTGGAAAAGATTTGCTTGAAGAACTGGCTCATTTCAGGAACGTAAAAATAAGCGACGAGGATCTGGCCATGCTGACTCAAATTCTAGTGAGATACACAATTGGATTTGGATTGATAGAAATCCTTCTAAGCGATGACAAGATTCAGGACGTAACAATAAACTCTCCAATGGGACACATTCCTGTTTTCGTTGTTCATTCAGAATTCGGAGAATGCAGAACTAACATAATCCCTACTCCGGCCGAAGCAGAGAGCTGGGCATCTAAATTGAGGCTCATCTCTGCAAGGCCGCTGGATGAAGCAAATCCGATTTTAGATACAGAAATAGAATTTCCGGGCTCGAGAGCGAGGGTTGGTGTAATCGCTCCTCCGTTAAATCCTTCCGGACTGGCTTATGCATTCAGAAGGCACAGAGACAAGCCATGGACCCTGCCTTTGTTCATCAAAAACAAAATGCTCAATTCCCTTGCTGCCGGCCTTTTGAGTTTCATTATTGATGGAAACCGAACATTGCTCGTTGCAGGAACAAGAAGTTCGGGAAAAACATCTCTTCTTGGTGCAACGCTCGCAGAAATACTTAGAAAATACAGAGTTATCACAATAGAGGATACTTTAGAACTTCCCGGAAAAGCCTTGAGAGAACTTGGATACAACATACAGCAGATGAAAGTTGCATCTGCTCTTTCAAAAGGAACATCAGAAGTTTCGGCTGATGAAGGAATCAGAACAACATTAAGGCTTGGAGATTCCGCATTATTTGTAGGAGAAATCAGAAGCGTGGAAGCAAAAGCACTGTACGAAGCAATGAGAGTTGGTGCATTGGCAAATGTTGTTGCAGGAACTATTCACGGTGATTCTCCTTACGGTGTTTTCGACAGAGTTGTAAATGATTTGGAAGTTCCAAGAACAAGCTTCAAGGCAACAGATATAATTGTTGTTGCAAATCCAATAAGAAGCGCAGATGGTTTGCATAAATGGAGAAGAGTTACGTCCATTACAGAAGTAAGAAAAGTCTGGACAGAAGACCCCCTTCTCGAACACGGATTTGTTGAGCTCATGAAGTACGACCCGGAAACTGACCAGCTTGTTCCAACTGATGCCTTAATCAACGGAGAATCTGAAATTTTGAAAAGCATTGCAGGAAATGTAAAAGAATGGGCAGGAGACTGGGATGCTGTCTGGAATAACATTGAGTTAAGAGCAAAAATAAAACAGGCGCTTGTTGACCTCGCTGAAAAAACCAAAGATTATGAACTGCTTGAGGCAGAATTTTCAATTTTATCAAATGATGAATACCACAAAATATCTGAAGAAGTAAAGGAAGAGTTCGGAGAACTCGACAGCAAGCAAATACTCTTTAGATGGCAGGAGTGGCTCAAGACTGCATTGAAAAAGAGGGAAAATAAATAATGGCAGTGCCTCCAAAGGAACTCAAAGACCTTGTTGAAAAATACATGAAAAAAGTTGAGTCTCAGCTAAAGGTTCCCCTAGCAACGATTTCTTCGGCCCCGATTACAACAAAAGAATACCAAGAATTCAGAAAACAGTATCTTCCAAAAGCAATGAGCTGGTATGAAAGCGCATGCAATTACTGCGAAAAAATAATAAAAGTTGCCCCGGGACCAAAGGACTTTCCCAAAACTGAGAAAGCAATCAAGACTGCACAGCTTAACATAACTCCCTCGGGGGCATACAGCCTCGCGATGATTCTTCCATCTTCAATCGCAATATTAGGCTCTCTTGTCAGCTTCATGCTTTTCACTTCTTTCTTCTTTGCATTTTTCTTCTTGTTTGCAGGAATTGCTCTTTTTGTCCCTCTTCAAAAAATGCCCGAGATGATAGCAGATTCTTGGAGACTTAAAGGAAGCAACCAAATGGTTCTGGCAGTTTTCTTTATGGTAACTTACATGAGGCACACTTCAAACCTTGAAAGAGCAGTTGATTTTGCGGCCAATCACTTGTCCGCTCCCCTGTCTCTTGACTTGAAAAAAATCCTGTGGGATGTCCAAACTGACAAGTACGAAAATGTAAAAGAATCCATGGAAGCATATCTGGAAACTTGGAAAGAATACAACATGGAGTTTGTTGAGGCCATGCATCTTATTGAATCATCACTGTATGAAGGTTCTGAACAAAGAAGAGTCGAGCTTCTTGAAAAGGCACTGGAACTCATGCTTGAAGAAACTTACGAAAAAATGCTTCACTATGCACAAAACTTGAAATCGCCCATAACCATGCTTCACATGCTTGGAATAATTCTTCCAATATTGGGATTGGTAATTCTTCCCCTTTTGGTTTCATTCGTTCCGGAAGTTAAATGGTATCACCTCGCTATGCTCTACAACATTACACTTCCAATAATGGTTTACTACCTTGGAAAAAACATTCTTGCGAAAAGACCGACAGGCTACGGCGAAGGAGATGTCAGTGAAACAAATCCCAGCCTAAAGAAATACAAAAACATTGTTTTCAGAGTTGGAAGTTCTGAGTTTCTTATTAACCCCGCGATAATCAGCGTAATTGTTGGGATTATTCTTCTTGGAGTTGGATTCATGCCTTTGATTATTCATACAATCAGTCCTAATTTTGACCTTTTGGTTGACCAAGAAGACAACATTGTCGGCCCTACAGAAATTAAAGGATTTGCCAAATTTTCTCTTCTTGAATTCAAAATGGTTGAGAAACCGGGTTCGCCGGGAACACAGGTTGAGGAAGGTCCTTTCGGATTGGGAGCCACCCTCCTAAGCCTTGGAATCCCCGCAGCACTTGGCCTCTCAATTGGATTATTTTACAGGCTGAAATCGCAGAATGTAATCAAGATAAGAGAAAATACAAAAGCCCTCGAAAAAGAATTTGCATCCGCACTTTTTCAGCTTGGAAACAGGCTCGCTGACGGAATTCCTGCAGAGATTGCATTTGACAAAGTTGCAAACACAATGGAAAATACCGTTTCCGGATCATTTTTCAGAGCAATATCGGCGAACATCAGAAGATTGGGAATGGGTGTCGAGGAAGCAATATTCCATCCTAAAAAAGGAGCTTTGCTTGCATTTCCCTCGAATGTAATCGAAAGTGCGATGAAAGTTCTTGTTGAGTCATCTAAAAAAGGACCGCTCATTGCATCAAAAGCTGTTCTCAGCGTCTCGAAATACATAAAAGAAATTCACAGAGTCAATGAAAGACTCAAGGATTTGATGGCAGATATAATCTCTTCAATGAAATCTCAGATTGCATTCCTAACTCCAGTTATTTCCGGAATAGTAATTGGAATAACGTCCATGGTAAGCTCGATAATCGGAAAACTCGGCCTCATGACAAAAACCACGACTGGCGGCGGTGGAGCCGCAGCAGGAATAAATATCGGCGAACTCTTTTCCCAGCCAATCCCGACATATTATTTCCAGCTGATTGTCGGATGCTACGTTGTCCAAATCATTTACATAATGACTGTTCTTGCAAATGGAATTGAAAATGGAGAAGATAAACTCAATGAAGAGTATTCAATTGGGCAAAACATGATAAGAAGCATGAATCTGTACATGATAACTGCATTTATAGTCATTCTTCTCTTCAATTTCATTGCAGCAAGCGTCCTGCAAGTTCCTGCTGCATAAAAATAAATGGGGCTTCTGGGATTCTCACATCAGAACCTTCGGTTCCGATACCTCCCAGGCTTCGCAACAAAAGAAAAATGTAAGAATTAAATGGGGCTTCTGGGATTTGAACCCAGGACATCACCGTCTTCAGCGGTGTGCTCTCCCAGTCTGAGCTAAAGCCCCGTTAAAAATCAAAAGACATTCTCTTCATCTACTTCAACGTCTTCATAATCATTGAGATTTGGCTGTTTTGGAACTTGATTCTGATTTTCCTGTTTTGACTGAACTTTTTTCTCAGGAATTACCTTTTCAACAATTTCAATCTTGCCAAACTTTCCGGCAGAAAGCTGAATTTCTCCCTGCCATTCTCCTGCATAACCTTTTGTAATTCTGACTTTGTCCCCGACATCAACCAAATCAATCTCATCATTCCACAATGTCAAGGCAACTGAACCCGTTTCATCCTTTATCTTGGCGTTGCAAACCCTGCCTTTTTTTCCAAACTTGTCGAACTCTCTTGGATTGGCTTTATCTACAACCTCCGCGTCTATGTCTATATCTCCTTGTTTTGCCTGAATTTCATTTATTTTCATGAAAATTCAAGAAAGAAGGCTGTTTAAATAGTTTTTCCCTCAAAAACACCCACGGCCTATGCGATGCCAATATTCTGCTGTTTTTGAGCTGGAGCTGCAGAATTTGCAGAATTCATGCTTTTGAAAGCATCATCAACAGATTTTGGATTCCAGCCAGACTGCAGTAAAGCCTGCCTAACTTGCTCTTCTTGGTATCCCTGGGCAAGAGATGATTTAATGTATGCAGCAAGCTCCAAGTTCTCTTTTATTTCCGGTTTTTTAGACTGAGTTAGTATGAAACCTATGATGAGAACCACAGCAACAACCGTTCCTATGATGAAATAGAACAAATAAGACATTACTGAAGAGGGTTCTCTTTCTTCCGCTGTTTTTGGAGACAGCATTGTCTTTATTTCTTGCTGAGTAAAGTAATTGTTCAGGAGTGCTCCGAATTTCTGCTTAAACTCTGCTGGATCTGAAATTGTCATTCCCTGTTCAATGTATTTTGAAGGATAAACAAAGAGGTAAGTTCCGTCCGCTTCAAGCTTCATTCTGTTGAAATTCGGATTTTCCAAATGCGACTTCAATGCATCATAGCTTATATATCTGACAATAAAATCCTCGTTTTGAACTCCCTTGCACATCTCCGAACTTGACTCCGTGACCGCAGCAACCCCATCTACTTTCACAAGCTCATAAGAATATTTTGTTGTTGAACTCATGCTGACAATCAAGCATGCAGACATGTCAGAAATATCATCAAGAAAATCTGCTTTTGGGATTGCATTTTCTATTTCTGCCAGAACTGAACTTTTTGTTGGGGATGCAACCGCCCTTCCGGTGATTACAGCCAAGTTATTTTCCTCAGCAGACTGGATTAATAGAAGCGATGAAAAAACAAAAACGAGAAGAAGTTCCCATGCGATTATCTGCTTTGTGTGTTCCATCTTCCTCTTTTGATAATAATTCACTTTAGGCTTTTAAAATCTATCTCTTGATTTATGAGTTTTCTGACGATTTCCCTAACATTATTGATTTTGATTCTCTTTTGCTCTGTTGAGTCTCTGTCTCTAATTGTGATATCTTTGTTCTTCAATGAGTCATAATCAACAGTTATGCAGTAAGGTGTTCCTATTTCATCCTGTCTTGCATACCTTCTTCCAATTGAACCCGAAACATCATAAAAAGAATTCAATTCCTGCTTGAGCTCATCGTGAATTTTTTTTGCTGCTTCATCTAAACCATCTTTCTTCATCAACGGAAAAACTGCAACCTTGTATGGCGCTAATTTTGGATGCAGATGCAAAACAACGTTTTCTCTTTTCTTGTCAAACTCATAAGCTTCGCATATCGCTGCCAAAAATATTCTTTCCATTCCAAATGTCGGTTCAATTACTCTTGGAACAACTTTTTCTTTTGTTTCCTCATCAAAAATCGAAAGATCCTTTCCTGATTCCTTCATGTGCTGGTTTAAGTCGAATTGCCCGCGATTTGCGATTCCCGCAATTTCTTCAGAACCGAATATTGGATAATTGTAGTCAATGTCAAATGTTGCTGTTGAATAATGAGACAGCTCGTGTTTTGTGTGCTCTCTTACTTTCAGATTTTTAACCGCAAGCCCTATGCTTGCGAACCATTTCATTTGCTCGGCAAGCCAGTAAGCGTGCCATTCATCCAGTTTTTTTGCCTTGAGTATTTCTGAAACTGTTGTTATGCTCGGAGAATTTTTTCCTGAATTCTGCATCTCAGAACTTAAGAAAGGAATTTTCAAACTTAACTGCTCTTTTGTCAGTTCTTTGCATTTTGTTTCTTTTGGATGTATGAAAAATTCAAATTCTCCTATGTTGAATTCTCTGCTTCTGAATAAAAAGTCTCTTGGAGCAATTTCATTCCTAAAACATCTTCCAATCTGCAGAATTCCAAAAGGAAGCTTCACTCTTGCTGTATCTGTGATTACTTTAAAATCCAGAAACATTCCCTGCGCAGTTTCCCCCCTCAAATAAGCATCAAAAGTGTCCAAAGCTCCAACTTTTGTTTTGAACATCAGCGAAAATTCCCCTTTGACATCGTATTCAGAGCCGCATTTCTCGCATTTTACTTTTCCAATTTCGCTTTTGTCTATTTTTGTTGAGAAATTGCATTTCTTGCAGACAACAGCAACATCGCTGAAATTTGCAACATGACCTGATGCTTTCCAAGTTCTTGGATGCGAAATGACGCTTGCTTCAATTCCAATCACGTTGTCTCTTGAATTAACAAAAAATTTCCAGAAGCTTGATTTTATGTTGTTGAATAACTCAACACCTAGCGGTCCAAAGTCCCAGAAGCCCGCAATTCCTCCGTAAATCTCTGAAGAAGGATAAACAAACCCCTTTTTCTTGCAGAAAACAGCAAGCTCTTCCATCGATATTGACATAAGCTAAGAAGGAGGTGTTTTATTTATATAGTTTTAGGTGGAAAATGGCTTTAGAAGGCGTATAAAGGCAAGATAGAATTAAAGAAAACAATATAAATAAGCTAGGGTTGAGCAGAGCATGACCATCAGACTAACCAGAGCGAATTTAGTGAAAGGAATTTATTCTTATTTGAAAAGACCTGACATTAAAAAATATCCTCTAAACGAGAAGGGATTATATGAAATAGTATTGAGCAATGAAAGTCTTGCTGGACCTCGTCCAGTCATGAATGAAATATTCGAAGGCAGTTATCTGGAAGCCATTGCTTATGCATTAACTCAAGAAAAATTTTATGCTCACTGGTGTGATTGTAAAAGATTAGATGAAAGAAATTCGGGTCACGGATATGTAAGAAAAGTAAAGCCCATTGTTCTTAGCGAAAAACTCAGCAACTCCACTAAAAAATATTTAAAAAAATACAAATAATCATTTGCACAGCCATTCAACTTCTTCTTCATCTAAATCGAGTTCAGCTGCAATCTTTCCGCTCATTTCTTTATTTTGTTTGAATATTACTTGCATGTAAGGAACAACAGATTTTACTGTTTCTTTTACAGATGTGTGCATCTTTTCATGTATTTTTTCAGCGATTGCTTTTCTCTTTGCATATTTTTGATTAGCCATCCACAATTTCAAAATCCTCATTGTTGGTTTGTACTGCACAAACTCAGAATACTTTGAATCTTTGGATGAAGCAATTCCTCCAGATAAAAATGCGTTAATATAAACCAAAAATCTCCAATGCTGCCATCTTCTTATTCGTCTATTAAAAAGGTCTGCCTGTGAAACATAATGATAGGCTTCTGCCAAATCTTTTGGTTTTTTATATTCATAAGGAAGATTTTCATCAACCCAAAGC